>NZ_JBGWAB010000068.1:0-40959 GCF_041862025.1 Streptomyces sp. AB3(2024) | reverse complement strand
CCGGCAAGCTGCCCTCGGCCGACTGACCCCCGTCGAATTCGAGACCGTCATGACCACACCGGCCCTCCAGGCCGCGTGACTCAACCTGTCACCCGAACCTGCATCAGACCCCACCTCGTCACGATGGGCTTGCAGCGACGAAGACTCAACTCCTCTCACGGGTCGGAGAGCTTCGCCAGCTAGCTGGCGCTCGCAGCCGTCAGCGTGGAGATTGCCGCCAGAACCCGTGCGACATCCTTGAGGGAGGCGAGTACGAGATCGGCCCCGGCCGAATTCAGCTCGGCTGCCGTGGTCTTACCTGATGCGATGCCGATAACAGGGACGCCGCCTTCGAGGCCAGTTCGGACGTCCTCCAGGGAGTCACCGATGATCACTGTGTTCGAGCGAGTGAAGACTGTTCCGTACTTGGCCTGGGCGCGCTTCTGGGCGATAGCGACGAGCGCCGGGCGGTGGGGGTCGTCGGAGGCGAATCCGCCGATCTCGGTGTCGAGGAGGCCGTCGATGTCGAAGGCTGCGAGCTTGAGCACGGCGTTCGGCTTGAGGTTCCCGGTCACGGCGGTCGGAATCAAGCCGGGGTGATCGTGCACCGCTCGCAGCGCGGCGGCGGCTCCTGGCATGAGGACGCCCTGTGCGCGCAGATCCTCCGCATGTGCTGCGAGGTGGACCGGCAGGAGATCCACCATGCGCGGCAGCAGACCGTCGACCTCGGCTTCCGGCACTCCGTTATCGACAAGGAGCGATCGGATCGCCAGCGGCATGGTGACGCCGGTGCCGCGGGCCGGGAGGTGTTCCGCCGGGCGGCCGACGACCTCGGCGAAGGTCTCGCGGTAGACCTGCCGGTCGATGTCCCCGACATACAGCAACGTGCGGTCGATGTCCCACAGCACGAGCACCTGCTGGGCCTCGGTCACGTTCAGCTCCTTGCACCGTCACGAGAGTGGCACGGTCGTTCCGCTGATAGCGGCCCGGCCCTACCCGAAGGGCCGGACCTGGGAGACTAGGGATCATGACCGACCGTCGACCGCTCTCGCTGCCCGCCTTCTCCGAGCCCGCTTCCGACGCTCCCGTACCCGCCCAGGCGGGTGGGCGCCGGCTGATGCCGGTCGAGCAGGGCGCCGACTTCCGCCAGCCGCCCGGCGAGACCGAGCCCGAGCCCGCACCCGCCCCGGCCCGACGTCCGCTCGCCCCCGGCGGCCTCACCTTCTCAGACCCGGACCGCCATATCTGAGCGCTGCCACCACGGGTTGCGCCACGTCCAGGACCAGCTCACCACCTAGCCCCACCGCCCCGTGTGCCAGCGCCTCCACCTGGACAGTGGTCGTAGCCGGCCCGGCTCCCGCCTCGGATACCGTGTTCCTCTACGGGGTGCCATAACGGATGTGACGCCCCCCACCGGAGGTAGTCAGCGTATGAGTTCAAAGCGCAGCAAGAATCCAGCCCTGCCCGTACTTGACGACGCATTTCGACTCGCGTCGGTCAAGGACGCCGAAGAGTCCACCCGTGACTTGGCCGCGCGGCTGGCCACCACCGAGCTGCGCCGCGTTTCCCACCCGGGCCGGGTCACCTGGGAGCCCACCGATCAGGCCGAGCCCCTTTCGGTCCCGCCGACTGTGGTCGACGGTGACGGGGACCTGTGGCTGCGGGACCGGGGCACTGGCACCTGGACCATGCCCGAGTTCAACCCGAAGGAGTTCCCGGCCCGCTGTGGCGAGGTTCTGACGTGGAACCAGCTTGCCCGCGAGTTCGGCCCGCTTACCGCACTGGCCGACGATCGCCGCATCGGCGGCGGCCGGCGCTGACCGCGCAGCCTTCTGGGATGACCGCGCCCCTGAAGCGCCCGTTACGGGTGGGTACGGGCGCTTGGCGAGCGGAGTGGCCGCGAGAGCCGGAGACAGCGCCAGAGCGCGGGCCTCGCGCCACACATAGTGGTAGGCGGTGTAGCTGAGGATGCCGCCGCGTTCGCTGAAGAACAGCCGGCCGTCGTCGGCCGTGCCGAACGTGGTGACGCTCTCGTGCCGGAGTGTCACCAGCTGCGGTGGGGGCGGCACCACGCGAGTCTCGCCGGGCGGGCGGTTCTTCAGTTCGCGTCCGTCGTGATAACGCCCAGTGTCGGTCCACGGCTTGCCTGCCTGCGGCAGGGTGCGGTGCACGATCAGCCGCCCCCAGCCGTTCCTCGGCAGGCGGCAGTCTGGCAGCGCCACCGCGATCGTCTCCTCCGGGCGCAGGCCCGCGTAGTACATGCCCGCGAACAGCCCGACCAGCCGGCGGCCACGGCCCGCCGGTATCCGCCGACATAGGAGATAGCGGTCAGCAGATCGCGCGCCTGGTGGGGGTTTGAGATTCGCGGCTGGCGGCCAAATGGGTGGATCCCGCTGGAGAGTATCGGTCCTGCATTCACCCTGGCCCGCGACCTCCTTCTAACGTGCCGCTGTGTCAATTTTGGAATCCCTTCCTGGTTACTCGGGCCGCAACAGCCCCGAGCGGGAGTCGGAGGTGCTGCTCAGCCTCGTGGCTTCCGGGTTGAGCAGCCTCTCGGGCTGGTGGGGGCAGGTCGATCGGCGCCGTCCGTACGACGACCGGCTGCAGCTTGGGCTGGATCGGCTTGCAGTGGCTTGTGCCCGGCAGGGGCTGGAGGCGCCGGTGGGGGTCGCGGATCTTGTCTGTTCGTGGTGCGCTGGGAGGCCGATGCGGGACTGGCCTCTCGTGTTCGATCCGGATGCCCAGGCCGACGGCGAGTTGCTACTGATCGATGGTGTCCCGAGTGAGTTCTGCCGGGAGTGGGTGCGTGCGACCCGTGACTTGGTGGCCGATGTTCATGAGAGCGCACTGGTAAATCACGTGAAGGACGTGGCCAGGGCGCTGGGCCGGCCCGAGTTGTATGCGCACTGGCGGATGCTGCTGACCAAGAAGTCGGTCTTGTCGGCCCCAGAGATGATTCGGCAGCGCAACCGGTTCCTTGACGTTCCGTCCTGGGCGGTGTGGCTCGACGAGTCGTACGAGCCAGTCCCTTCCGAAGGCACGGTTGATGGCTGGATCGCGGTGTGCCCGAGGTGCCGCCAGTGGATGTCGCGGGACGGTGGTGAAGGATGGGTGTGTCCGAGCTGGCGGTGTGCCGGGCACCGCTACGGTTCCATTCCCAGCATGAGGGATGCGGAGGGGGCGTACCGCCTGCGGGGGGACCTCGTAGGCTATATCGCTCTGCCTGGCCAGGCAGAGCTGCGGCTCGCCGAGGGGCTGGCGGCGCGTGGGGCTCGGGTCGTGGTCTCGCCGGGGTACGACGCGCTGGACACCGTGGCGACCTGGCCGGGTGGCTTCGCGATCGGTGTGGACGTGAAGGACTGGAGGAATCCCTTCCTCCTCGCCCGGAAGATCAAGAAGTTTCCGGAGTGGTCCGGGAACCACCCGTACGCCTACGACAAGGGGTTCGTGGCGGTTCCGCAGGATCGGACGCGAGGCAGGCAGGAGTACTTGCGCATCCTGCGCAAGCACAGCACGGCTCTCCAGGCCCAACCTCACGTCCAGGCCATCACCATCGAGGACTTGATCCAGCAGTGCCCTGACCTCGGCGCATCTGGGGTGGTCACCTGTGGCCCGTGATCGTTCCGAGTGGCGGCGGAAGCTGGTGAAGCGGCTGGGGAAGGCCGCGCAGGAAGCCGGTGCGAGCGAGGCAGAGCTGCGACGTGCGCTGACCGTGGAGTTCGGCCTGTACGCGCTATCGGTCTGGGCTCCTCAGGCTGCCGCTCGGGATGTGTGGGCTCTGCTGAAGGGGTTCGACTTCAGGCCTGGCGAGGGCGGCGCTCCGGCGATGAACAGTTCGGTGCGCTGGCTGATCGGGGAGCTCAAAAAGGATCAGGACTGGTACGAGGCCCTCGAAGCGTATGGGGAGTTTCCAGAGCATCTGCGGCTTTTCATCGTCAAGGATTCCGGTTGTCCGCCGGTGCAGCGTGAATTGTCCGACGGATGGGAGCGGCTCGCGGCGTACGCCGAGGCGCTGGCCCGTGCCCCAGAGCACAGGCGCGAGCCGGTACGGCTGGCGGAGCCGGAGACCACGTACACGTTCAGTGCGGATGGCACCCGGCACCGCGTGCGTCTTCCCAGGTGGCTCGTGCCCTCCCCATGCGCAGGCCACGCTGGCCTGCGCCGTCGACGGCAGATGAAGTTCAACTGGGCCTCCCTGCTGGCGACCGCCAGGAAGATGGACGCGGTGGATGCGGCAGCGGGACGCCACTGCAATTGGTACGGACGGATCCGGGACCTTCAACTGCATCTTCGCGGGCCTCGTGGCCTTCGGCCGGCGCGACGGCTGCACATCGAGGACGTACTGCACCTGGTGGGTATGCCGGCGGTCGGCAAGACCACGTTGCTGACTGTGCTGGCCGTGTGGGCGGCCGGGCACCGGTACACGATGACGCTGGTGCTGGGCGACGTGATCGCAATGCTGAACATGGTGGGCGACCTGAACCGCTATGCACCAAGCTCGGCGGCCCCGATCCTCGGCGCGTCGACGCGCGGTCAGCATCTGCGCCAGCTGCACCGGCCACCGGACCCGACGACGGTCGGAGTGGAGCTGCTGCGGGACGATCGGCTTCGTTGGGTGTCGACGGCCTGCCCGATGCAAGGGACGCTGCCGGACCTTACGGCCCCGTTGGCCCTGGGGGACGCGCCGTGCTTCGGGCGGCTGGAGCTTGTCCAGGATGACCAGGCCACGTCGAAGGAGAGGGCCATTCGGGGACGGTGTGCGTGCCCGCTGTTCTACGCGTGCGGGCGGCACGAGGCGGCACGCGCGCTGGTCGATGCCCCGATCTGGGTGGCCACGGCACCGAGCCTGCTGCACTGCCGTGTGCCGGCGCAGTTGACCGACGAGTCGAAGCGGTACCTTGAGCTGGCTCATGAACGCAGTGACGTCTTCGCCTTCGACGAGGCGGATCGCGTGCAGATCCAGCTGGACGAGATCTTCAGCCCGTCCCAGACGCTGGCAGGCCCTGGCAAGGACGCGTACCTCGATGAGGTCCGTCCGCTGTTCGAGCAGCACAACCGGGCCAACCATGGCAAGCATCTCACGACCAGTTCGACGGTCCGCCAGTGGTCGATCTCGATCAACTCCGCCGGCATGCTCGTAGCCCGCCTCCGAGCCTTGCTGGGAGAGCATCGGCACGTGCGGGAATGGCTGCGCGAGGGCTACTTCAACGAGTGGCGATTGGGTGTGCAGCTTGCCGTCGAGATTTCCAGGCGGCCGCCGAAGGAGGCGGAGGGCGCCGAAGGGCGGCCGCGCTGGAAGGTCGACGAGGAGCTGTTCGCCCGGTGGCGGTCGGTTCTGCGTCAGTGGCTGACCGACCCTGGTGGGCTCTACCAGGGCAGTGACCCTAGGGTCGCTGCCCTGAGCGAGATCTCTGCTCGTGGATACGACGACACCGGCCACATCACGCAGCAGCTGATGGACTGGCTGTGCCAGGACTGCGACGTCATCGTCGCCGACGGCGAGCCACGCCGTCGTCTGGCCATTCGTTTCCAGGTCGCCATGACGGTCGCCCTGTTGGCCAAGCAGCTCGACCACCTGACCCGGTACAGCTGGGAGGTGGAGAGCGAGACTGGCGCGGAAGGCATGTCCTCCAGCTTGGTGCACCGCCCGCCGGCCGAGTATCTGCCGCTGGTGCCCGAGAGCCCCATGGGGAACTTGCTGGGCTTCCAGTACCGGGAAGATGAGCACGCGCCTACTGACCAGTTGGGCACGCTCAGCTTCTTCCGCTGCAGTGGGATCGGCCGGTGGTTGCTGCTCAGCCTTCCGCATCTGTTCGGCGGCTCGGCTGACGGGCAGCCTCGCCCTGGGGTGCTGCTGCTGTCGGCGACCAGCTGGGCGGGGACCTCTCCGCGCTACGACGTCCAGGTGCCGGTGGCCGGCATTCTTACCTCCCACGCCGCCGAAGCCGTCCCCGTCGACCAGCGCATCGAGTGCTTCTACCTGCCCTCTATCAGCAAGGGTCCCGACGGCCGCTCCTACGAGCGCAAGGTCTCAGGAAAGCTCGGCGACAAACGCACCGCCGCCCTCTCCGACATCCTCGTCGACTTCTGCACGGCCCAGCCCGGCCCGCGCGGAGTGCGGCCCAGCACGCTTGAACGAATCAGGGACGACCTTGAACCCGGCCGTCACCGGCTGCTGCTCCTGGTAGGGAACTACCAGGAAGCGAAGCTGGCGCACCGCAAGCTGGTGGAACTGCGGCCCGAGTGGGCGGGCCAGATCATGCACATGGTTCCGGACGACGACCGGGGCACCCATCACTGGGACCACGGCTCGCTCGCCCGCAGCAGGGTGTCCACGCTCGCCAGCCACCAGGATGTCTGGATCCTGATCACGCCCATGCTTGCCATCGAGCGCGGCCACAACATCCTCAACGACGATCACGTCGCCGCGCTCGGAGCGGCCCTGTATCTGGTGCGCCCGCATCTGCATCCCGAGGACCTCGGCTACCACATCGAGTCCATGAACCGGTGGGGTGTGGAGGAGATCCGCAATGGGATGCCGTCCGCGGGCTTGCCGGACGCGACGCTGGGAGAGCGTGCAGAGATGTTTCAGCGCATCGCCCACCGCCGGTGGGCGGACCGGCTGGAAGAACCGGTGCGCTACGCCCTCACCGGAGCGCTTGAGCGGCGTGCGATGGACTGGACGAACATCCCTCCGCTCAACCAGATCGCCGGCCGCATGCTCCGTGGCGCGGCCCGGGCCCGGATCTACTTCTGCGACGGAGCCTTCGCTCCGCGCAGCGATGACAGCATCCTCCTGGGCATGTACCGGGCTCTGGAGGAGGCGATGTCGGGGCCGCATGCCGAGATCGCCACCCCCCTCTACCTCCCGCTCAAGCACGGCCTGCACAACCTCTTGGAGCAATACCGTGGCGATGTATGACCGCCTCCAGCGCATGTCCCTCATCCTGAAGCCCACCGAGAGCCAACCTCTCGGTACATATCGCGCCTACGACTTCCCCCAGCTCTGGGCACGGGAACTACACAAGCGGGTCTTCCGCCGTGACCGGGGCAACGACGAAGAAGATGAATGGCACGGTCTACCGCTGTGGGCCGTGACCACCGGTATCGCCGCGCTGCTTCCCCACGTGCTCGTCGGCGACAGCTCAGGACGGCAGGGCAGGGTGTGGCTGGCCTGGAACCACCAGGACGGCAGCCCGCAGCCGGATACGGACCTGATCGTCGAACTGGTACGCAGCGGGCTGGTGGTAGCCGCCCTCGCGAAGAATGAAAAGGCCCGCCTGCGCGGCCGCCCAGAACCGGTAGACCTGACGGAACTTGCCTCAGTCCTGGACGGTTTCAAGGCAGACGAGCTTCGCAGCGAGCTCCGTGAGCTGCACGTCCCGAAGGACGACGTTCTCCGTGACGTGGAGTACCGCATCCTGCCGAACCTGGTAGCCACCCAGCTCGTCGCCAGCGGCTGGCAGGTCGAGCACTCCGGCTGGGAGTGGGACAGTAACGGCGCTCCAAAGGAACTTAAGACGTACGGCATTTCGAGGTGGCGGCGCGTAGTGAGCGATGAGGGCGCCGAACTGATCTCATGGCCCCCGTACACGTACGAGAGCGAGAACAAGACAGCGTATCCGTGGTCATACACCCTGCGCCTGACCGCACAGAACCACGCTCTGGATCTGCGCTCGGACAACCTGCTGCACGCCCGTGTCGGCATTCGGCGGTGGGCACGCAGCAACGTCTGGGACGGAAAGCGCGCCATCACCGCCTATTTGTTCACTCCATCCCCCTGGGCCAACGCAACCAGTCCCTTCGGACGGGCGCGAATGAAGTGGCAGCCGGGGCCCAGGGGGAAGAAGGAGGGCAAGATGGTGTGGGATGACGTGCTCGCCGACACACTGGCGCGCTATACATCACGCCGCTACCTCCCCGCGGCACCCGAACTGGCCGCCGAACCTTACACCTTCTTCAAGCCCACCGACGGCAAACCACCGCTCGCCGGCGTGCCCTTCCGTGACGGGCTGGGCAAGTACGCCAAGCACTCCGTCGGCAAGGGCACCTCAGCCCGCGACCGCTGGCAGATCTTCCGACAGCTCACAACCGCCCTCACTGACATTGCCAAGCCCGAGGAACCACTGCGCCGCGTTCCCGTCCCGGTGCGGCCCCGACCGTCGGCAGATCAGCTGCTGTGTATCGATCAGCCTGCCCTCGCCCGAGCCGTACCTGACGGCATCGCTGTCGAAGTGCTGTGGGACACCACTGTCATGCGAGACGAGCTGCTCACCACTCTGTACACGGCGTTCGGCACGCCTGCGCCCCACCCACCGCAGGACCAGGGCAAACCCTCTCGGCACGAGTACGCCCTGGAGACAGGCGACATCCCTGTCATCATCGGGACGCAGCCTGTGGGCGAGATCGCCTCTGCACTCCAGGTCGACAGCACCATCAAGAACCGCACGGACCGGGTCCGCCAGGCCACCGCCCCTCGCCGCGACCGCACCATCGAGCGGCTGCGCTTGCCGGAGCCCTCGAACCGGCAGCGATTCGCTCTGATCGAGATGCCCGACGCGGACGCGTACAACAGCGCGGAACATGACCCCAAGCAGGCGGTCAAAGCGGCAGCGGCCTCCATCGGTGTACTTGCCCAGAACATCACACCGCCCAAGCCGACAGGCCCCCTTCCCGGCCAGGAAACCGCGGCGACCCGTCGCCAGCGCGCCGCCAAGTCCGTCATGGACCTACTCGTCCGCCAGACAGGGCTGCTTACCCATCCCTCAGAACCCGGCACGAAGACCAGTCCCCTCGGTGACGTGACGACCGTGGGCCTGTGGGTAGTACGCCGCAACAAGGAGAGCCGTGCCCTCTTGCCCCTGGCTGTCTCCCACACGCCTGACGAGCCCTTCGCCCGGATCCGTCTACCCCACGCCGAAGCCTGGATGCCCTTCCATCAAGGTCTGCTCACCCTGACCGACTTCGACATCGAGCGGCGGCTCGCCCACGAACGGATTCAGGCATTCTTCCAAGAAGTGACCGAGGAGATCTGCGATGGCACGCCTATCGCCCTGCTGACTCTCGCGCAGAACCTGCGCTCCAGTTGCCCCGGCCTCACCAACGGCAAGCTGGCAGCGGACTCCCTCGCCTTCGACGCCGGTAGCCCTGTCCGCGCCGACCGCCGCAAGGGACTGCGCCACATCCGGCTGCGCACCAACGTGCGAGACGAAACCAGCCAGCACTTCAGCTTCACCGAGGGAGGCAAAGACGGCGATGTAGGGGTCGGCTCTCATTTCTGGGCGGACCCGCACCGGCCCCGGCACTTCTTCAGCACGTCCAAGAAGCCAGCCACAGCCGGCAACGGCTCCCCGAAGGGCTCACGCATCGAAGCCCATTGGGGCTGCACGGGCAAAGACGAGGAGAAGAACAAGATCTACGGCGTGAAGCACGACACGCTCGCGGACGTCTGGAACCCCCAGCTGCTGGAGCTCCTCGTTGCTTGCCATGCCCAGGACGACGACCCAGCTGCATGGGCCGCCTTCGTGCACCAGCAGCGATACGAGGCAGCACACTTCTCCGACCCACTCGCACTACCTGCCGTGCTTCACCTCGCACACACCGTGAGCGAGCACATCCTGCCGCACTACCTCGTCGAACCCATCACCGAGTACGACGGATGACACCTTGCCGCCCCAAGCCCCCCGCACGGGCCGCGCCCCTACGACACACGCCGCCCACCAACACTGGTCAGAACTCAACGACCGCCAGCGGAGCTACCTGGCGGTCTTCTACAAGCTCGACCAAGAGGCCGAACACGAGCAGCGCAGCCGGTGGCACCGAAGCCTGCAACGGGACCCAGCCGACACCTGGCGCTGGATCCCCTATGACACGAAGCACCCGGGCGCCGGTCCCACCGTCTGCCAACAGCGCCTAGACACCCAAGGCCTGCGCGACACGGGGGCCGGAGCCACACTCGCCGCACTCTGCCGACGGGGCCTGCTCCGCACCCGCGAGATCCGAGTCGACACGCTCCCCGGACACCCCACGCAAACACAGATCCGCCTCACCTCAGCTGGACGTGCAGCCGCCCGGACGAACGAAGAGCAGCGGCGGACAGAACCCACCACTCTTCCGCAGTGGATCGCCGAAACTCTCCAAGAGATCGCTGAAGCTGGACCCGACGGGCTTGCCAAGTACAGCGTCGGCCGCGCCGCGGCGCGGCGACTCGGACCTCAGGGCCTCCACCTCATCGAGGAGGCCAGCCCCTGGTCCTACCGGCTGACGCCCAAAGGCAACGACGTCACGCTCGCGCACCACCAATCGCGATCCGCACCGACGGCCAATGCCTTACCACGCGGCCCGCGCAACGACCCAAACAACTAGATGATCAATTCCAAGGGATGCCTGCGGAGGGTGTGGGGTGGGCGGCGGCCGAAGCCACCGCGAGACGGTCAGGCGGCGGGCTGCCGGCCGTGGTTGTCGAGGTGGCAGCGGGCGGTCAGGCGTCAGGGTCGACTTCGGGGTGCGTGAACCGCACGGGCTTGCCCAGCGACCGGGCGTAGGCGATTTCGGCTCGGGTGCTGTCTCCGATGTAGTCGCCGACGACGAGCACCTCATCAGCGAGCCGGATCTTCGCTCGGTGCAGATCGTCGAGTCGAACCTTCAGCGCCTCGGCCTCGACAGGATCGGACCCAAGTTCGTGCGGCGACTTCATGTCACAGCCCGGTTTGACGACAATCTTTCCGGCTTTGGTCTCCCGCAGATCGGCCTCGGTCATCTCGGTCATGAAGCGGGTGGAGCCGCAGATCACGACGATACGCGGGAGGCTCAGCTGCTTCTTCGCGTCGGCGAGCTTCTCCTCGGGGGTGAGCAGTTGCGGGTATGACACTGGTTCCTCCTGGTGGTGTGGTCCAAGGGGTTGCCTGCGGAGACGAGAACGAGGGTGTCCAAGATCGTTTTGTGACGAACGACGTGGACACCCTCGCGACAGCACTCTATGCGACGACCGACGACATCCTGAAGGAGCATCCCGGGCTGGCGCCGTAGCGCCCGCCGGTCGGCATTACGCCCCGCCTGAGCGATGCCGAACTGGTCACCCTCGCCACGATGCAGGCCATACTCGGCTTCACCTCCGAGGCCAAACGGCTCCGCCATGCCCGTGCCCACCTGCGCCACCTCTTCCCCTACCTGCCCCAGCAGCCCGGCCACAAACAGCGGCTGCGCAAGGCCGCCAGTCTGATGCGAAGCGTCAGGGTGGGCAGCGGCCGGTTGTCCATTCGAAGCTCCGCGTCCCACTCGGACAAGCAGTCGGGACTCCCGGCCCATGTACGGGACAAGATCCTCTCGACCGAGTGGTACATCGGGCACGATCTCGCCCCCGCCACCTGCGGCCTCCGGGAACTGACAGCCTGAACCTGGCAGTGCCCTCGCCGCCAACACCCACCGCTTACCCGCGCGACCGGCACCCGGCCAGAGGCCCCCATTCCAGATGGAGGGGCCGCTGGAGAGCAGCGACGGCAACAGCCCAGCGATCGAAAGAGGAGTCACGGGATGCACGTCATCAAACGCAGTGCCAGGGCCATCCTGCTGGATGGCGACGAACTCGTCCTGATCAAGCGGACCAAGCCTGGCCAGGACCCGTACTGGGTGACGGTCGGCGGCGGGGTCGAGGAGGAGGACGCGAGCATCGAGGACGCCCTGCACCGGGAGGTCTTCGAAGAGCTCGGCGGGACGCTGGCCAAGGCGGAGCTGGTCCACCTCATCACCGATCCCCTGGAGGGCGGCGTGGGGGTACAGCACATCTTCGCCGCGCGCCTGGAGCACATGAACATCAACGCGCGGACAGGCACCGAGTTCGCCAGACCGGAGCGCGGCCGCTACGAGGTCGTACGGATCCCGTTCACCGGGGAGGCAATCCGGCAGATCGCGCTGATGCCTCCGCAGCTCGGCGAGTTTGCTGCTGGCAACGTCGAGGCCATCATGGCGGTGCTCGACACACAGATCCGCACCTGCTGATCGTCGGTACTCCTGCTCAGCGTCCGTCCCGTCTCCCCGTCGTGAGGACTCCGATGTCTCGCATGAACCGCCGCTGATTCCTCACCGAGACAGCCACCTCGCTGTCCTGGCTGTTCGCAGCCCCGGCCGCCGCCCGCCCAACAACGGCCTTACCTGCCCCGTTCGTCGGCGAGGAGGCCCTGAGCGCGATGGAGTCCGGCGGCGCATACCTGACCGGCCTAGCTAGCCACCGCGGATCGTCAGCGCACACGTCGGCGTCCGCTTCGTCCGCGAACCCGACACCCCCGCGTACACCGCACTCGGCGCCTGGGAGATCACACACCGGCTCAACCGCTGGGTCGCCGACCTCGACGGCCCCGCCCGCCCCCTGGGCGAGCTGGACCGCCTCCTGGTCACCTCGCTGACCAGCGGCTCATAGCCCGATGGCCGCCTTGGGACCCATGTACGTGCCAGCCCCAGGAAAGCCGTCCTGGCACAGCGTCATGAACCTCGCGCTGAACCCCAGGCCGGGCAGCTCAGCGAGCTTCACGAACTCGACCTGCCGGATCGGACGCGTATCCGCGCCCTCCGTGACGGCCCCGATCTGCCCGCCGACCCGGCGTGCCTCGAAGGTGATGTGAACGACATGAGCGGCTGTGTGGTCGCAGACGTACAGCAGACGGCCGACCTCGACCTCGGCGCCGGTCTCCTCCAACATCTCCCGCTTCAAGGCCTCTTCCAGGGTCTCGCCAGGCTCGACCTTGCCCCCGGGCAGGCTCCACGACCGATCGCCGTCGGTGTCCTGGTCCAGCAGCAGGATCTGGCCGTCCTCGATGACGATGCCCGTCACGCGTGTATGCACCCGCTGACGCTATCGCCTGGCGACACCGTCCGGGGAGGACACCGGTGGACGCGCAACCGACCACGGCAGTGGTGATCGCCGCCGAGTGGACTGGGCACTCGGGTCGCCGGATGGTCGCCGTTCCTGCCCATGGATTCCGCCCGCGTGGTGGAGGAAACACCACACCGCATGTACGAGACTCGCTCGCACCAGCCTCCGTGGTGCCCCACCCGTCCGGTTCCCTCCCCCGCATGGAGCTCGTCACCGCCACGCTAGGCAACGACGGCCTCCTCCTCCAAGGCCTCGACGGACGGATCGACGGGCTGGTGATCGCCGCGTTCGGCGCTGGCCACGTGCCGCAGACCTGGTGCGCCCGCCTTCAGGCACTGGCCGAGACCATGCCGGTCGTCCTCTCCTCCCGAATCGGAACCGGGCCTGTCCTGAGTAGCACCTGTGGCACGCTCGATTCGTACAAAGTCCGCCTGCTTCTCGGTGCCCACCTCGCCGCGGGCTCTTCGCGCGCCGAGATCGCGAAGGCTGTCAGCGACCGCCACTGATCCCCACGACCAGAGAAGGATCGAACACAGCATGCGCTCCACCAGAATCGACACCGGCAGAACCTTCATGCTCGCGCTCGACCACGGAGAAGACTTCTTCACCAGCCTCACCGCATTCTGCTCGGAGCAGGGCATCCGCGCGGGCTTCATCCCGTCCTTCGTCGGAGGCTTCAGCTCAGCCCGGCTGGTCGGATCCTGCAAACCACTGGCCAACCCCGAAGCCCCCCTCTGGGAGCAGATCACCGTAGAGACCCTCGAAGCGCTCGGGGGTGGAACCCTGGCCTGGGACACCGAACAGGACTGTCTGGCTCCCCACATTCACGTCGCCGCCGGCCTCAAGGGGGACTCCGCCGATGGACGGGTCTCTCACCTACTCGGCGCAACCGTGCAGTTCATCTGCGAAATCCCCATCGTCGAGGTGCTCGGAAGCGGGAACAGTCCCGGGCTGACGCGCCGTCGGGCCGCGGAACTGTACGACGTTCCGCTTCTCGGCTTCGGCACAGGTCACTGAGGCTGGGCATCGACGACGAGGAACTGACCGTCGTCCTCAAACTTGCCACCGAAGGACAGGCGACCGAGATCCTGCATGCCCTGATCGCCCGCTGGCCCGGCTCCACCACGCAGGACGGCCCGGGCACCGGGGTCCTCCAGGACCGGGACGGCGACGGCGGACTGACGGTTCTCCTCGACCAGGCCCACGCCGAGCAGTTCCTCACCTGGTACCGCGACCAGTCCTGAACCATCCGGCGGCCCCGGACATGACCGGACCGCCCCATCCCGATTTCGGCCCGTGCGCCGAAATCCACGGCACAAGGGCGCCAGGGGCCGGAACCTCCGGACCGAGCGAACGCACCGAAGTGAGACACCAGGGGCTCATCACCCCCAGAAGTTCTGGCAACTGCCTTGAGAGTCCAAACAGAAGGCCCCCCAGCTGTGCGGCTGCGGGGCCCTCGCGCTACCCGGCGCCCTGCGGCGCGGGTACCGTCCTGAATGTCGAAGTTCAGAACGGAGTCCATGATGCATGACCAGGCTCAAGAGCACATCGGTCAGCGCGTCCGTGTGGCGCGGATCGCCGCGGGACTGACGCAACCGGAACTTGCCGGCCTCGTGAGCCGGTCCCAGAGCTGGATTGAAGACCTTGAAGCGGGGCGGCTGGGCCTCGACCGGTACTCGGTCATCTCGGCGATCGCTGACGTATGCGAAGTTGATGTCGTTTGGCTCCTCGGCCAGCCGTACCGACTTCGAGGTGAGGACGGAGCAGCCGCGCACAGCTACATCCGCCCCCTGCGAACGGTCCTGCGCCGAGCCGGGCTCATCCTGTCTGGACACCCGGGGCTGGTTCCGCCGGTTGTGAGCACCGAGTTCGACCGTATGCAGTCCCAGGCCATGGCGGCCAACCGCGCCCGGCAGGGGGCCTCGCTACCCAGTGCTGCCGCGGTTCTGCCAGGGCTTCTCGAGGATCTGAGCGCGACCATTCTTCTCCACGACCGGGGGCCGCAGCGGGAGCTCGCCCTGCGCCTGCTCGTCGACGCAGCCCGCAATGCGCGCCAGACCCTCAATCAGCTCGGCTACCCGGATCTAGCATGGGTGGCCGCCGAGGTAGCGGCTGGAGCCGCAACACAGCTCGGCGATCCGATTGCTAAGGCTGCCGTCGCTTGGGACAGGTGCGGAGCGATGCTCCACCAGGGGGACACCCGAGAGACGGAAGCCATCGCCAAGGCGGCCCTGGACGACCTCGAACCCCTAGCCGAGGCTGGTGGGCAAGGCGCGCTCGCCCTTCAAGGAGCTCTGGTTCTGCGGACCGCAGTCGCGTGCGCAAGATCGGGACGCGCTGACGACGCCTGGGCTCACGGGAAACGAGCACTCGAGATCGCCGGGAGGCTTCCGGAGAACTTCGCGGACCTCGAATTCCAGACCGCATTTGGCCGTGCCAACGTGCAGGTTCACGCTGCGGAGGTCGGCGTGGAGGTCGACGAACCGGCCAAGGGCCTCGCGTTCGTCAAGGACGCGAACCTGTCAGGGGTGCCGTCCCGGGAGCGCATCACCCACTTCCGGATTGACGAGGCACGGGCGTTGCACCAGATGGGCAGGACGCCAGCCGCAGTTGCGACGCTGCGTCAGGCAGCAACGCGGGCGCCGCACTACGTCTACGCCCACCCCATGGCCCGCGCTCTCGTACACGAGATGGTTCGAAAGGGTGTACCAACCCAAGCTGCGGCGCTGTCAGGGCTTGTGCGGAACATGACGCTGGCCTTCTGAGCGCGGATCCTTCGGCGGAGGCTCTCCGGCCGGAGCGAACCTGCCAGTACGCCCCATGCGGCTTTGGCATATGCCAGTTGGCGGCTCCCAGGAATTCTGGGGGCCGCCTTCCCGTCGGGGGACCACCCTCATGCCATGTTCACACAAGGCGACGAGTCGAGTACCACTGGTGGTGAGTTCGCCCATGCCTTGCACGGCCGGGACACCGTCGAGTGCGCCATCGTCTACGTCCGCGAACTCCGATGGTCTGTCGCACCGGGGCACCGCTTTCGCAAGCGCGCCGGCTGCACCTGCGACAAATTCTCGTGTGACGTTCCCGGTGCGCACCCCGCCGCCTCGACCGTAGACGGACTCGAACTGGGCGCGGTGCGTCCGGCCTTCGCGAACATCCCCGGCGCCGGGATTATCGCTGCGTGCACGGCCTTCGATGCCGTGACATTCCGCACCACCTTGGCCTTGGTCTGATGATGGCGCTGGATGCAGGCGGAATCCATGTGCCCTGTCTCACCATGGACCCGTTCGTTGCGACACTGCTGACCGCTCCGAAGACGGGAATCCTCCTGGCGGGGCCTGCCGCTGTCGTCCGGTCCGGCAGCGAAGCCTGGATCGCCCTCCCCCCTTCGCACGGTGTCCGGTGGGACACCCCTCCTGTACTCAATGTCCCCCTTCCTCCTGCCCAGAGACTCCTTCCCTACTGGCGTGAGGTCGTCGGGCGATCCCAGGCCGCGGACACTGCAAAGCAGGAGCAGGGCTGATGGCCGCCCGCAGCGGGCCACGCCTGATCTGCGCTTTGCCCCTTATCCGCGTCGGTCGCAGGCGGTTCCAAAGCAGAAAGGGTCCGGAGGTGCAGGCCGTGGAGGAGAAGTTACGCGGCCATCTCGGTGCGGAGCCGGGTCAAAGCCTGGCTGGCGGCATCCTTGACGGCGGGCAGGGTCTCTCCGGCAGCACGCAATACTCGCTGGAGCTGGTGGGGGAGCCGTTGGGCTCGAGCCTCATGCACCGCCGCGACGAGCAGTTCGGCGGCACCCTTTGTGTCACCGGCGAGAAGCCGGACGCGCCCGGTCGTGATGAGCTCGATGACGCGCCACTGGGGTGCGACGGTGGTGGTCGCTGCGGGCGCTGCTTGTTCGGCGCGCAGTATGGCTGCGCGGGTGCGGCCGGTGCCGATCAGACCGCGAAGCTCGATCTCGTACAGGGCCACGGGGTTAACGAGACTTGTGTGGTCGACTTCATCGAGCAACGCCTTCGTCTCCTGGACTGCACGGTCGAAGAGGGGGGCGTTGCCGAAGACGCCGGCAGCCCGGGCGAGGAGCGGGAGGACGGCCGCGCGGCTCGTGGGGTTGGGGGCGAGGGACGCTGCTCGGACGAGCCGGTTGACCGCGGCTCCGACGAGTCCTGCCTTCCGCAATTCATTACCGTGCATACGCAGCGCGGTGGTGGTCAGGGCAGGCTCGTTGAAGAAGGTCACGACGTCGAGACTCTTGCCGGTCCAGTGCGCGGCGGTGGCGAGGCGCTCCTCGGGGAGGACGTTTCCGAGCGCTGTGCCGAGACCGAGCCGCGCGGCGGCCAGGAGGCGGAGGGCTTCGCGCTCGGTGTGTCCGTCTCGGTCGCGGGCTTCCAGTCGGGCCACGAGCGGCCAGAGTTCGGCGACCGCTTCCGAGGCATGTCCTGCTTGTCGCGCGATCTCGGCGAGACGCACGGTGGAGAGACCGAACTGTATGAGTGCACGGAAGTCGGTGTCCGCGGGATCTGTGACGCCCAGGACATGCGGTGGCAGGGCGAGCTGGTCGGCGATGTGCCGCAGGGCAGTCACATCGGTGAGCCGGCGCTTGCCGAGTTCGATTGCGGAGACGTACGTCTTGTCGTAGCCGATGAGTTCGCCGGTCTCCGTTTGGCTCTGGCCATGCACGCGACGGTGGAAGCGAAGGATGGGCGCGAGGTCGCGGGTGGCGAGAACGTCCTGGGCTTCGGGGGTGGCCCAGTGCCAGGCGGCGTGCCGGGCCGATGGGCGCACAGTGGCGCTGTCGGCGCCGGATTGTGTCATCGCTGTCTACTTCGCGGCACGCGCCGCGTACACGGCGGCGATGGACCGCTTGTACCCGTCCGGCATTGTCAGGCCGGCTACCTCGCGCTCGGCGAAGAGGCCGATCCGGGAGTGCTCGTCGCTCACGATCGGGGCGGCCTCCGGGGTGAGGACCGTGCAGTCGTAAGTGATGATCAGGACGCGGCGGCCGGGGACCGGCTCGTAGACCCAGGTGTCGAGAAGTGTTCCGGCCTTGACGATCCAGCCGGTCTCCTCCTTCAGCTCCCGCTCCACCGTCTCTTCAGGGCCGCGATCCGCGGGGTTCGAGCCGGTGGGGGGACCGATCTCCAGTCGGCCGCCGGGCAGTTCCCACTCATTGCGCTCGTTGTGCACCAGGACAACTCGTCCTTGGTGGTCGAGAGCGACGGCCTTGACCGAGACCGGCCACAACGACGGTTGGTTTGGCATGAGGCTTCCCGGGATGTGGTGGGTGGACCGGCACTTCGGAACGTAGCAGGCGGTCGCCGATCACCGGAGCAGTTGCCCGGAATGTCCGAGTCGACAGTCTGTCGCTTTACGGCGATGCCTAGGTGTTCGGACCCTGGTCGGATCGTGGCAATTCGCAGAGGAGCGCATCAATGCTGACGCGTGCACGTACGGCAAGGTTCGGGTCCCACTACGTCGATCAGCAGGCAGAGGGAGCCGACCGCAAAATCGCCAGGCAGGTAGCTGCCCGCGGTGTCGTCATGCTGGACGGGCTCACCTCCCGGCAGGCCGTTCTCGACTTCGCCCAGCGGATCATGACGTTGATGCCGCACCCCGACAGCGACCCAGACGGCCTCACCACGATCCAGAACATCGGACTGGCCTCGCGGCAGCCGGGTCTCGCCGGGCTGGGCAGCGGCGAGCTGAACGCCCACACGGAGCGCTCCAGCGTCCCGAGGCCGCCGCGGCTCATGCTCCTGGTCTGCCTGCGGCCGGCGGCGTCGGGCGGTGAGGTGCTCCTGACCGACGGGCGCGCCGCCCTTGAGGACTTGGCCGCGACCGTCCCGGCGGCGATAGAGGCCATGAGCCTCCGCGGCACCGCCTTCTACGGAGACGGCGGCGGACATCCGTCCAGGATCTTCACACCGCATGGCGGTGGCCGGATCTCCATCCGGTTCCGACAGGACGAGCTCGGCCAGTTCAGTCCGCTCGTGAGCCGCTTCCTACCGGCCCTCCGCAAGGCCATCGCGGCCAACGAGAATGCCTTCGCCTTGCAGCCCGGACAGGGCTACGTCATCGACAATGAGCGCTACCTCCATGCCCGTGCCGCGTTCCTAGGCCCCCGTCTTTGCGTACGCGCTCTGGGCACGCCCTCGTTCCCGCTCCACAACGGCTTCTCCATCGGCAGCGCGGCGACGGAGAACCGGGCGGGCGCCACTTCGGGGCCACAAGGAGCATGCGGAAACTCCGGCCCCGGCGCGGCCTCCGCCGAAGGCTGGGAAGTCCGGTGAGCGCGGTGACGCAGTGGCCTCCGAAGACGCGTGACACGGGCGCCGTCATCGCTGCGTACGAACGAGTACTGGGCTGGCCCCTGATCGTCGACGCCACGTTGGTCTCCGCGGAGCGAGCCACGGCCGAACTGCGGGGCAACACCGGCGCGGAGTTGAGCACCACGTGCTCCGCCTTCGACGCCGTCACCGTGTCGTACCCGGTCGGCGTGGACACGCTGGTGCTGCTCGGCCGCCAGGACCTCGACCTAGTGCCCTGCCTGACTGACGGACATGACCAGGCCGTCTTCCTCGTCCGGGCCGGAAGCGGTGAAGCGCTCACCGCGATGGCGGGCGTCTCGGTCGACTCCGGCCCCGGCGGACGACTCGTCCTGCCGCCCTCGCCTCGCAGGCGGTGGGACACGCCTCCATGGAGCGCCCGGGCCGAGGAGCCGTCTGCTCTTCCTGCCGGGACCGAGATCGAACCCTGCCTTCGCGCCGCCCTGCGGCTGTTCGGCGGCTCGTCGCCCTGACCAAGACGCATCTCTGCGTCCGGCGCCGACCAAGCCACCTACGGAGAGCCATGTCCCGTCCTTCGACTTCTCCTGCCCGCCGTGCCCGCTCTGCTCATAGCCAGGGACCCACCCCGCCGCCTGCCGACAGTCTCACGCGGGCGATTCCCGGTACCCCTTCGGATAGCCCGCCGGGCCTCGACCACGCGCGACCGCGTGCCCATGCCACTTCGAAGATGCGTGACCTCGCTGGGGACGCCCGATGACCCCCACTACGCCGGCCGCGACAGAGAAGCCGGATCTGGCGCGCCTGAACGAGCCCCTGCAGCAGCGGCTGATGGAGATGGCCGCTGCCGAGAAGTCTGCTCTACAGCACGCGATCGCCCTCCTGCCGGCCGGGAACCGGCGGGCGGCACTGCGTCGGCTCCAGCTCCGGCACGCCCGTGAGCTCGAGGACATCGTCGCCAACCATGGATGGCCCACCGTGCCTATGGTCGGCCAGGAGCCCTCGGCGTACTGTCTGCAACTCCTCCTGGTCTGCGAGAACCTCGCGTTCCAGACCCGTTGCAGGGACCTGATCGAGGCAGTTGTGGCCGACCGGGCATGCCCTGCGGCCCAGTTCGCATTCATCGCCGATAGGGTCGCGGTCGCCTGGAGCCTGCCCCAGCAGTTCGGCACCCAGATCAATCCGATCACCGTCCGCCCGTATCCGATCGCCAGCAGCCACGACGTGGACGAGCGTCGGATGGCGGTGGGCCTGGCTCCGCTCGGGGAAGTGCTGGAGTCGTACAGGGCGCGTCTGCGCGGCGACGCGACACCCACCAGCGGGCGCCGCGCATCGGCGGAGGGCTGAGCTGATGCTCCCAGTCCAGTTGTCCCACGCCGCCCCGACTGAGGGCCTGCTACTGCTTCGCAGGCCGCCCTTCCGCCGGAGCCCAGTACTTGGTGAGCATCTCGTCGACCCAGGCCGGCACACGCACCTCACCCTGGGGGCCCATCTGCGGGAACCAGGGGGACAGGTCGAGCACAGGCGTGCCGTGCACTGCGTCGAGGCCCGTGACGACCACGTCGAGTCCCTCCACTCGCACCAGCTTCGGGTGGGAGATGCCCACCTGGTTCGGCCGGCGGTGGTTGCGGTGCACGAAGGTGCCCGTCGCCGGCCACCGCGGATTGCCCCTGGGGCTGCGGGCGTGCAGCTCGACGTCCTCCGGCTTCGCCTTGTGCATCTTCCACACGACCTGAACGTGGGAGAACTCCTCAAGGCCCTGCAGTGTCTCCACGGGGTACTCGTCGTGGAACCGGATGATCGACTCCACCTCCCCCTGGTAGTCGTCAGCCACGTCGCGATGACCGTCGATCACCGTGGCGATGGACTTCAACTGAAACGTCTCGGTCTCGACCATGCCCGCTCCCTCAATCCCCCCGTCCGGCCCTCGCGCCGAACTCCCCGTGCCGTGGCGCGATCACCCTACGCTCCGCAGCATCTCGTCGGCGCGCTGGTCCAACGTGGCGGCCACGCGGCCCCCTCGGGCGAGGACGGGACGCAGGGCCCGGCGCATCTGGACGACCGTGTCCTGGACCCGGCCAGAGGCAATGCCGTCCATGGAGTCCAGGGCTCGGGACCAAGTAGCGCACGCTGCTTCGACCTGCCCTTGTCTGACTTGGACGGCACCGAGGTAGCCCAGCGTCACCACATGGGTGCGGGCGAACGGCAGCGCGCGGGTACGGACGCTGTGTTCGAACTCCTTCTCGGCTGCGCGGAGGTCTCCCAGGTCCCGGAGGGTGCAGGCGGTCTCGTGCGCGAGGCTGGCCTCGCCGAAGAAGAAGACCCGGGCTGGTTCGTCCGTGGGCCGGGCGTTGCTGAGATCCTCGGCGGCCCGGTGCAGGGCGGCACGGGCTTCGGTGTCCCGACGGGACAGGGCGAGGGCACGGGCATGGACGACGCCGAGCAGCGCCCGTTCCCGTGGGCTGGCCTGCGCGTAGCGGCGCTGGGCGAGCGAGCCGTCGGCGAGTTCCAGCGCCCGCTTGGGGTGGTGGAGGTCGACGGCCTGGTGGGCGGCGGCGCGCAGGATGTGCCCGGCCAACGGGCCGTCCCCTGCCTCCGCCGCCATGCTCACGGCGAGGTTGAAGCGTGTTTGCGCGGCCCCATGGTCGGAGGAGTCGAACGCCATCCACGCCGACAGGTAGACCAGCTCCGCGGCCGCGCCGAACATGTCGCGGCGCAGGCTCTCGGAAGGGAACCGGCGGGCCAGGTAGTCGGCGACGTCAGCTCGAAGGTAGGCAGTCAGCGCCGAGCTGCCGGCACGGCCGCCGAGGAGCTGGTCCTGGCGAGAATGGTGCCCCATCGCGGCCTGTACGGCTTGGACGTGGGCAGGAGTGACGCTCTGGCGCGAGACTGCGGAACGGCTCTGGGCCCGGTCGAGTGTCTCCTCCCACCAGTGGTCGGGTGGCAGGGCGGCTCCGGCCGCCGAGTACGCCAGCACCTGCCGACGGGTCATATCCATGGTGTCGTCCCCGAGATCTACCAGCGCGGCCACAGTGTCAACGTCCATCCACCTGGGGGCCGTCGGCCGTGCGGGCTGGAGCGGGGCGAGCCCGATCTGCGCCGGCGTGACGACGCGGCCCAGGCGGCGGGAGAGCGTCTCGCACAAGATACGGGTGGCCTCGTCATCCGGCCGAGTGCCCAGCACCCACATCGAAACGTGCGAGCGCCCCACAGCGCGCAGAGCCTCTGCTCCGCTCTCCGCGGCGACCTCCGCGAAGCGTGCTGCCGTCTGAGCCTGGGACCAGCCTGTTTCCTTGATGACCGCCGCCAGAAGGTCGTTGCGTGGTCGCTTCACGGTGAGCCCCTCAGCATGAAGTGGATCTTTGGCACCTTTGGCAGGGTCCACCGGCACTTGGGGATACCCGTGCCGCTGCCGAGAAGGTTTGCTCTTGGCAAGACGATATTCCTCAACGGCACTGAACTGATGGGGTTTTGGCGACTCCGCCCCAGAGTGGAGGATCCAGCGGCTGAGCACCTGGCTGCCCTTCTCCTGTCTGATCAGCGATCGGAGACAGCGCGTGGTAGCGGCATCCGCAGGACGCAGTCCGGTCCCGCTTTGGCGGAGAAGCCTCTCCTCGGTGGGTCCCCGGCCCTGGCCGGGCCGGGAGCAAGCCGCACTGGGGGTTCTGCACGACACCGGACCTCCGGCCATATAGACCCGGGCCCCATTGCCACACGGCCTTCCCCTTCGCCGTGTGGCCCGGGGCTCGCCCGTGGGCTTCGGCTTCCGATCTCTGGGGGACTGGGCGCAGCGCAGCCGCCGCTGCCCAGGCCCGGAAGCCGTCAGCGATACGCAGCGCACCGCAAGCGCCGCGCCGTCCCGGCTGCCGCGAAACCCAGATACGCCCCGTGGCAGCCGGTCCGCCCCTTCGATCCCGACACCGCTTCACCCCCGGAATTCCCTGACCTTCGTATTCCACCCTTCGTCCGTGAGGAACTGACATGGCAGTCCTGCACGATGTGGTGCTGATCGCGGCACCGGCCGGCCTGGCTGCCACCTCCGCAGCCACCTGGTACTTCAGGCGGGCGGCCAACCGAGCCAACCAGGCCCTCCAGGCGAGCCGGTCCCAGACCTCATCCCTCGCCCGGGAGATCGAACTCCGCGATCAGGAGGCTGGACACCTGTCCGCAGTCCGGTTGCCCGCGTTCATGGCCGCGCCCGGCTCGGGCGACCTGACGCAGGCCGGCCAGCTGCTGCATCCACAGTTGGCCTCCACGTCGTTCGGCAGAGCCTTGCAGGCGGCGTTACGGCAGACCGCTGACTTCGCCCGCGACGCCGAGAACCGAGCTGAAGAGTCGGCACATGCCCAGGTCAAGGACCTGCTGCGGCCGCTGCTGACCCTGGCAGCGCACCAGCAGAGTGAGATGGTCCGCGTTCTGGGGAAGGTCGCCGACGAGGAGGTTCTCGCGCACGCCTTCGCTGTCGACCACGTGGCAACGCTCATGGGCCAGCGGATGCACATCATCGGCATCCTGATGGGCGACGAGGTGAGCAGCCGTCGCCCCGACCTGCCCTTGATGGACGTTCTGGGCGGAGCGCAGTCCCGCGTTCAGGACTACCAGCGGGTGAAGGTCACCAACACGAGGAGCGACTTCGTGTGGGGCCGGGTGGCCGAGCCGATCGCGATCGCCCTGGCCGAACTCATGGACAACGGGGCCCGCCACTCGACCCCCGCCAGCCAGGTGTCGGTGTGGACCACGGCCGTGCAGGGCGGCCTCACCGTGGTGGTCGACAGCCTCGGGCCCATGCTGAGCCCCGACGGGTATGAACGGGCGGCCGCCGTACTGCCCGGGCAGTACCGGCTGCCACTTGCCGCGCTGGGCACGCAGCTTGGGTTACCCGCGGTCGGTGTCCTCGCCCGCCGACACGGCTTCCAGGCGTGGCTGGACCCGAACCATCAAGGCGGTGTCCGCGCCATCCTCCACCTCCCCGAACGGCTCCTTCGCCGACCTCCCGTGCTCGACGAGCCGCAGCACCACAGCGCCTCGGGCGACGAGACGGCCACCAAAGCGGCTCCGGCGGGCACGAGGCTGCGGACGGACAGCCCCAGAGGCGAGGTTGGCTTCGCGAGCCACGGGCTGCGAGCGAACGCCAGGGCTGTCCGAGGCGCGGCTGGTGCTAATCACCATGGCGCTGGTGGCCGGCCGCTGGAGCTGCACGCCAGGGGGGAGCGGTGAGCGGAACGCATGCTCGGCAGCCGGGCATGATGCGGTCATGGCGAGCGGGAGTATCGCGGCAGGCGGTTGAGTCCGGCTGCGCGGCGGGAACTGTCGCCCGCCCTGCTCATCGGCAGGCCTCCTCGGGGGCGCCGGACCGTGAGGCACACCTTCGGGCCCAGCGGGTCGAGGACCTTCGCCGGCAGCTGCGGTTGGTGCTGTACTACCTCGACGCGGTGCCGGTCAGCCAGGAGCTGGGGCTGGCGATCACCGACGCTCAGGTGTGGCTGGAGCAGATGGAACCGGCCGATCCTTCCTGCCCGGCGCCGGCCTTCTTGAAGGCGCTGGAGAACACCGTGCGCATCACGGGCAACCTCCTGGCCCGGCACAGCGTGGCCGCAACGTATGTCCACCTGGACACCGAGCAGCCTCCCTGGGACGAGCACCAGCGGCTTGAGGCTGCAAGCGCACCGTACTGCCGCCACATCGCCATACGTCGCCACGACGTCGCCACGCATGGGTGGCCTGTCGACCAGCGGCCCGAATTCGCTCGCCTGCGGCGCGACGTCGAGGAAGGACGGGTACATCTGCTCGTGGTCCGGTCCGCCTCTGACCTTTCGCCCTCCGGCCACCACCTGGATGACCAGCCTGGCCAGGCCAAGGAGATCAGAAGGTGGCTGCACCGGCATAGGGCCCGGCTGTTGTGCGTCGACCAGATCGCGCACTCCTCGAACACCACCTAGAGCCGCCGGTCCCGTGCGGCGAACCTGACACCGCCGCGCGGGACCGGCCACCGCACGAGGCCCACGTACCCCTCGCCGAGACCACCCTCGACCCACTGCGGACCGAGCCGGGGATCCGGTAGCGGAGACCACCCCGCACAGCCACCGGCGCACCACCTGACCGATACCACCGGAGACAGCGATGCCCACGACCGCGCCCACTTCCTCCCTCGACCTCTTCGACGAGCGGGTCCTCGCGGACCCCTATCCGGTCTACGAGGCGATGCGCCTCATGGGGCCGGCCATCCGGCTGGAGCGCCACGGCGTGTGGGCGGTCCCCGGCTACGACGAGGTCCGCTCCATCCTGGGCGCCTCCGACCTGTTCCGGGCCGAGGGCGGGAGGGCCCTCACCGAGCTGGCCGGGACGATCCTGGCGTCCGACGGTGAGCAGCACGCGCGGCTGCGCCGGGTCCTGTCGCGTCGGCTCGCGCCCACAGCGGTCGCCCGCCGGCAAAGACAGATACAGGAGCGGGCGCGGCGGCTGGTTGCGGAGCACACGGGCGGGGCGGGGTTCGATGCGGTGGAGCTGGCCCGGGCGATGGCCGTCGGCACGGTGATGGAGCTGATGGGCCTGCCGGAGAGCAGCAGCGTGCCCGTGCTGGACGGGCTCGGGCTGACGCCGTTCGACGCCTTCGGCCCGGAGAACACCTGCGGCCCTACGGGGCTGCCTGCCGCAGGGGCCATGCTGGCCTTCCTCCACGAGAACGTTACCCGCGGCAGCGTGCGAAGAGGATCCTGGATGGAAGCGATCTTCCAGGCCGTCACCGCCGGGAAGATCGACGAACACGAGGCCATACCGCTCGCCTCTGCGTATGCAGTGGCCGGCATCGACTCGACGATCCTCGATCTTGCCGGGACGATCATCCAGCTCGCCCATGACCCGGAGCAGTGGTTCCAGCTCCGTGAAGACCCGGCGCGTGCCGAAGCGGCCTTCCACGAGGCAGTACGGCTCGACGCTCCCATGCAGGGGCTCGGCCGGCTCGTGACCGAGCCGGTCGACCTGGGCGGCATTCGGCTGGAGGCCGGCGAGCGGGTGTGGCTGCTACTCGGCTCCGCCGGCCGCGACCCCCGCAGGTGGGGACTGACCGCCGACGACTACAACCTGCGGAGGCCCGGTGCCGACAAGCACCTCTCCCTGGGAGCCGGACCGCACGCATGCCCTGGCAGCCACCTCGCCCTCATGCAGGCCCGCGCTCTTCTGCGAGCGCTCGCCGAGCGCTGCACCACGCTGTCGCCAGCCAGTGCCCCCGTCCGCGCCCAGAACCACGTCCTCCGCGGCCACACGACAGCGCCCATCAGCGTCAGCACCGCCGGACGGTGCACCGGCGCACGCCAGCCCGCGCTCATGTCCCCTCCGGAGAGTCCTCGATGAATGCCCGCGGCGATCAACCCGTCGACGGTGGGGCCGCCCTGCTGGCGGACTCGCTGACTCTGGCCGGGCCAGGGCCGGTGCTCCTGGACGGTCTCGACGTCGTGCTCGTCCCCGAGAGTCACGCTCGCGAGGCCGTCGCCCGCCTGGACGAGCTTGCTGGCCTGCACGCGGTCGGCGCGGTCTTCGCCTCGGGCGACGCGTGGGGGTTCTTCCTACCTGAGGGGTCCGGCGATCCCGCCTGGCCCGCGCCGTCGCGGTACTTCGGCGCCGGAGCCACGCTCACGCTGCCGCCCGCGCCCCGGCCCGATGCCGCCACGGGATGGATCCGCTGGAGGCAAGGCCGGATCTACACCGCGCCCCTCCTCCTTCACGCCGTCCTGGCCAACCTCGCCAAGCGGCACCGCCTGAACGACGGCCCTACCTCCCGACCGCCGACTCACGCCCGCCCCCTGGAGCAGCCCGCCATGCAGCTTCCCAAGATCGCCTTCTTCGACCTGGACGCCACGCTCACCGACCAGGCCACCGGCTTCCGCCGGTGGGCTGGCGAGTTCGCCACCCGATACGGCATCACGCCGGAAGAGGTGGAGGCCGCCGAGGTGCGCTGCGCCGGCCGCAGGGACGAGTTCTTCGCCGACCTGAAGGCCAGGCACGACATCAAGGGGTCCATCGCCGGCCTCCATGCTCAGTACCGGCAGCGGTCCGCCGAGCTCGTCCCCCACCGTCCGCAGGTCTGCACGGCGCTCCGGTCGCTGCGCGACGACGGATGGCGCCTGGGGGTGATCACCAACGGCGACCCCGCCGCGCAGCGCCTCAAGCTCCGCACCGCGCGCCTTGACGGCCTCTTCGAAGTCGTCGCGATTTCCGGGGAGTACGGCATCCGCAAGCCGCACCGAGGCCTGTACCGCATCGCCCTCGACGCCCTGGCCACCAGTTCCGGCTTCATGGTCGGCGATGACCTCGACGCGGACGTGTCTGGTGGCAGCCGGGCAGGGCTCCGCACGGTGTGGATCGCCGGCGGCCGGGCACGGCCGGCCACCTCCCCGGTGCCCGACCACACCGTCGACACCGTCCTCGATGCGGTCGAGCTGCTCCGCGAGCACGCCCATGCCCCGCTTCCTGCCGTCGCGTAGCGCCCGGCGGCCGCGTCCCAGCCGTCCGCGCGCCCGGCGTATCTCCACGCTCAACAGGTACCGGGCCGCAGTGTTCTTGCTGTTTCTCGCGGTCTTCGTCGCCGCCTCCGAGATGCCCCGCTGACCCGGTCACCCGCCAGCACGTCCCGCCGCCCGCGCCGCCCGGCAGAGCCGCACCACCACCCGAACATTCACTCACGTCGACCCCAGCCTTCCAAGGCCGGTCGGCGCTCCGCAGAAGGACTGCTCTATGCCCGCGCGTATCGAGGACTACGCACTGATCGGCGACATGCAGACCGCAGCGCTGGTCAGCCGCGACGGAGCCATCGACTCGCTGTGCCTGCCGCGCTTCGACTCCCACGCCGTCTTCGCGCACCTCCTCGGAACCGAGGAGCACGGCTACTGGCGCATCGGCCCCGCCCACCCGAGTCACCGGCCCGCGCCGTCGGCGGCCCGGCGCCGCTACCTGCCCGGCACCCTGATCCTCGAATCCGAATGGGACACCCCCACCGGGCGAGTTCGCGTCACCGACTTCATGCCGCCGCGCGACAGCACCCCCCAGACGGTCCGCATCATCGAAGGCATCACCGGCACGGTCATGATGCGCAGTGCCCTGCGGATGCGGTTCGGCTACGGGCGCATCGTGCCCTGGGTGACCACCACCAATGACGGCCGTCTCCACGCCGTCGCGGGACCCGACTCGCTGTGGCTGGACACCGCGGCCACCACATACGGCCAGGACGAGGCGACATACGCGGACTTCACCGTCCGCGCCGGCGAGCGCGTCTCCTTCGTCCTCAGCTGGCAGCCTTCCCACCAGGCGCCGCCCCCGGTCCCCGACGCCAGCGACGCCCTCGAGACAACGGAGAAGTTCTGGTCGCAGTGGAGCTCGAACTGCACCTATGACGGCCCCTACCGCGACGCACTCCTGCGCTCCCTGATCACCCTCAAGGCCCTGACCTACTCGCCCACCGGCGGGATCGTCGCCGCGCCCACCACCTCCCTCCCGGAGGAGATCGGCGGCGTGCGGAACTGGGACTACCGCTACACCTGGCTGCGCGACGCCGCCATCACCCTCTCCTCGCTGCTGCGCACCGGCTACCGCGAGGAGGCCCGCGCATGGTGCGCCTGGCTGGTGCGCGCGGTGGCCGGCGACCCGGAGAACCTGCAGATCATGTACGGCATCGCGGGCGAAAGGTCGCTCGGCGAGGTCGAGCTGGACTGGCTTCCCGGCTACGAGGACTCCCGTCCGGTCCGAGTGGGGAACGGCGCCGCCCACCAGCTCCAGCTCGACGTGTACGGCGAGGTCGCCATGACCCTGCACGCGGCGCGGCAGGCCGGACTCGGCCCGGGCGAAACCGCCGCCCACCTCCAGGTGAAGCTGGTCGAATACCTGGAGACGGTCTGGGACCAGCCGGACGAGGGCATCTGGGAGATCCGCGGCCCACGCCGCCACTTCGTCCACTCCAAGGTCATGGCCTGGGCCGCCGTCGACCGCACCATCACACTCGTCGAATCCGGCGACGCCACCATCGCGCCCGGCATCCTGGAGCGCTGGCGGGACCTGCGCGACACCATCCACGCCCAAGTCTGCAGCAACGGCTACGACCCCGTACGCAACACCTTCACCCAGTCGTACGGATCGACGGAGCTGGACGCGTCGCTGCTCCTTCTCCCCCAGACCGGCTTCCTTCCCCCCACCGACCCGCGGGTCATCGGCACGATCTGGGCGGTCCAGCACGAGCTGTCCACCCCCGACGGGTTCCTCCTTCGCTACCCCACCGCTGGCTCCGCGCCGGGCGTCGACGGACTTGAGGGCGACGAGGGAGCCTTCCTCGCCTGCTCGTTCTGGCTCGTCGACGCCCTCGCCCTGAGCGGCCGCACGAACGAGGCCCGCACCCTCCTGGACAAGCTGCTGGCGCTCCGCAATGACCTGGGGCTCCTCGCTGAGGAGTGGGACCCCACGGAGCAGCGGCAGGTCGGCAACTTCCCGCAGGCGTTCAGCCACGTCGCCATGTGCGACTCGATTCTCGAACTCGCCGCCCACGAACAAGCGGAGAGGGCCCTCTGATGCCCGGCCGTCTGACCGAGATCCTGTACGCCCTGTACCTGCTCGCCTCGGGCCTGCCACTGGTTGCCGCATCGGCGCACCGGGAGCGGATGGCGGCACGGGCAGCAGCCGGGTTCCACACCGACGGGAACCTCGCCATACCCGCCCGCTGGATCGGCCCCGCCGGGACCGCGGTAAACGGGAGCGGGTCATCAGGCGGGGCGGGACGTTCCAGGCCCGGACCCAGCAGACCGCGACCTGGCTCGTGGCCGGCAGCCGGCCCCTCGCCGCCCCCTCCGCCGGCGCACTCGTTTCCGCAGCCGGGGTGTGGGCCACCCTGCTCACCGGCACCCTCATCCTCGCGGGAACAGCCTTCGCGCTGCGGGCCTCCCCTGTCCGCCACCTCGCGGACATGCCCGCCACCCTCAGCCGGAGCCCGGGATGACGCCCGACCCGCCGCCGTGATCTCGGGATCTCATCCGCGCGACGCCGGTCCTGCGGCGTCCGGAAGGCAATGACCTGATCGGACTCGACTTGTGAGGTAGCCATGGCGCGGTCCGGTGCGGCGAAGGGCAATGGTCGCAACGAGGCGATACACAAGCACCTGGTCCAGCTGAACTGGTCGGTGAGGGGCTTTGCGCGTCGGGTGTTCGCGCACTGTCAGGCCGTGAACCTGCCGCACACGGTCGCACCGAGCACGGTGGCGCGATGGTGTTCGGGCGACACCACACCGAGCCCGGCCCTCGCGGCCGCCGCCTGCCACGTGCTGTCGTCCGCGCTGAACAAGCAGGTCAATCCGCAGAGCCTGGGGTGGCCGGCGGACACCACGGACATCGCGACCGAGTCCTTGCAGTACGCGGACTTGTCGCACACGACCCGTACGCTGGCGAAGTTGTGGGAGATCGACTCTCTGCGTGACCCGACCCTGATCAAGAGCACGTTCTTCCCGGGGGTGTTCGGACTCGCTTCCCGGGAAGCCCTCGTCATGCCGCCCGACCCTGAGATCGCTGGACGCGGCACCTACAAGGTGACGGCCGCGGACATCACGCTCCTCGAAGACCAGACCAGGCTCTACGGCGCTCTCGATGGGCAGCACGGTGGCGGCAAGTTCCGCGCGGTCTTCGCCGCCTTCCTGGCCATGCACACCGTGCCGCTGCTCAACGGATCCTTCTCAGCGAAGGCGGGCAAGCGGCTCTACGGCAGCGTGGCGGACGCGGTGCTCGCCATGGCCAGCATGGCGTACGACGATCAACTCCCCGGCTTCGCACAGCGCTATGACCTGCAGGCGATGCGCCTGGCACAAGCGGTCGGTGACCACGCCCGCATCGCGCGAGTACATATCCACCAGACCCGGCTGGCCGCGGCTCAGGGCGACCGCCGGGAAGTCCTCACGCACGCACGCAGTGCCGTCCTCGCCGGTGAGGGGGCGCCGCCGATGGTGCGGGCCTACGCCGCCATCACCGAGGCACGGGCGTGGGCCTTCAACAAGAATCCGGAGCAGACGATCGCCGCGGTCACGCGCGCCAGGGACGGCTTCGAACGGGCCAAGGGGTCCTCGACGTTGGACTGGCTGTCGTGGTTCGACCGGTTCGAACTGGAGGCGCAGGCGGCGTGGGCGCTCGCCGGCGCAGGTCTGGTCGACGCGGGCCTGCTGGCGTTGAAGGAGGCCGAGGGCATGCCGTGCGAGCGCGTACGTGACCGGGTGGAACTGCTGATCACGGGTGCGGAGCTGGCCCGGCTGAGTGGGGACATCGCCGTGTACGAGCAGAAGGCCAAGCGAGCCGAGGAGGCCTCGCGGACGCTGGCCAGCCGGCGGCTGACCGCGAGGATCACACGGCTCACCGCCGGCCAACCCCTCGACAACTTTTAGACACGCCGCTGGCGCCCGCTGTCAGCCCGGAGAGGTGGCAGCGGCGGCGCGGAGTCTGGGGAGGAGTCGCGGCGGGACGGCCAGGCGGCCCGCCGGTCGTGGCCGGCCTCTCCCGCGAGGTGTGTCAGGCGGCCGGGAACAGGAGCCGGTACGCCGGCTGCGCCCTGAAGGGCCCCCCGCGATGAGGTGACTCCAGGGAACCCCGGTGCGCGTGCCCGTCTGCCGTGCGCAGCGTGGCGGACACCTGGTAGTCCGGGTGGACACCATCTGCGCTGAGGGTCGACCCAAACGTCAGATCCAGGGTGTCGCCGGGTTCAACCGGCACGGGGGTCTGGAACAGCGGGAAGTAAATCGAGGCCCAGTTGGTCTTCATCCGCAGTGCGTCGAGGGGGTCTTCATCGGGCAGGCACCAGAGTTGGAGCCAGGTCAGTACGCCGTCGATCCTGCCCGGGCGCTGGATGGTCAGCCGCGTAGTCGTCTGCTGCTCGGTGTGGAGGGTGCCGTTGAAGTCGAGAGATTCGATCGCGGCGCTGTCGGAGACCAGTGCATCTGGTGACGCATTCTCGATCCGAAGGCGCACGTCGAACGGTGCCGTGGCCCAGTTGAAGATGCTCTGGAGGTAGGGGATGGATTCGGCCGAGAATGCCACGTGCTGCTCGCCGAGAATGTCGGAGAGGCATCCAGCGGAGGCCAGCGTGACGGCCCGGTGCGGCACGACCACGCCATCTTGTGCCAGGTGCCTACGCCGGGCATCGGTGAGAACGGCGGCGGCGCCCTCGGCGCTCGCGAGGGAGCCGATGATCTCAGCCACGCACACCTCGGCATTGGGCGCGAACTCCAGGCCGGTCGATTCGCCGAGCAGCAGTGTGACCCGGTCCTGCAGCTCGTAGGAGGCGAGGTTCGCTGCCGCCTGGCGGAAGGTGTCTTCGATTACCTCGATTGCGGTGACCTGCCGGGCTCCGGCCCGCACGCTTTCCCGGGCCCACAGGATGTCCTGCCCGGTCCCGATGTCCAGGACGTGTTTGCCCGGCGCCAGCCGCTCCAGCGCGGCCCGGAACCTCTTGTTGCGTTCCTCGTCCGTCGTCATGGTGGTGTAGAGGTACGGGTCGTAGATGGGGTACTCCCCGACGCTGGGCCACAGGGAGGCCCGGTCCGATCGTTCGGGCTCCGAGCTCACCAGAACGTGCACGCTTTTCCCGTTCGCTTCGACTTCTCTGACTTCCCTCATTCGTCATTCCTTTCGGTGACGCCGGCCGGGACTGCCGTGGATTCCCGGCCGGCGGAATGGTGTGCGTCGAGAGCTGTCCCGCAGCCCTCGGGGGCAAATTCCGGTGAGGTGAGATCGCAGTGGTGATGCGGCCAAAACGCGAGCAGGCCGGGCGCGGTGCCAGCGGGCTGGTCCGTTCACTGGCTGTCGGTGGTGTACGCCCAGCTGATCTTGGTTCGGGCGTCAAGGAGCGAGCGCTCCCGGACGGTGCCAGGCCGTAGGGGCGTTCCGATGTAGAGCCAGCCCAAGAGCTGCTCGCCGTCGTCGAGGCCGAGGTATTTGCGGACCTGTGGTGCTTCGATCGCGGTGCCGGTGCGCCAGATCGAGCCCCAGCCGCGGCTGTGCAGGAGCAGCGAGAGGGTGGTGATCATGGCGGTGGTGGCGGCCAGTTGCTCCCACGGGGGTACGCGCGGGTGGTCGGGTACGGGGCAGTGAACGATGGTGAGGAGCAGTGGGGCGCGCAGTGGCTTGGCGGCTGCGCGGTGGGCCTGTTCCGGGGGCGTGGCTTCACCGAGTGCCTCGCCGAGGCGGGAACGCTCGTCCCCGGTCACGGGGATCAGCCGCCAGGGCCTGACCCGGCCATGGTCGGGTGCGGTGGCGGCGGCCTGGACGAGCTCTTCGAGTTCTGTGCGGGTGGGGGCGGGTGCGGTCAGGTCGGGGATGCTCCGCCGGGTGAGTACTGCGTCGAGGACCGGGTCCGGGTTCATCCGGCGGCCTCCCGCGCTTTGTCATCTGCGCGTGCACGCTCCCGCGTTGGCGGGGACATACGAGGGTCGTGGCCGGTCAGGCGGCGCAGGAGCGGGGCGGTGGCCGCGGTGGTGATGACGGCCATGATGACCAGGAGGGTGAAGAGCTGATCGGAGATGACGCCGAGCTGACGGCCGATGCCCAGGACCACGAGTTCGGTCAGGCCGCGGCAGTTCATCAGCGTGCCGACGGCTGCCGACCACCGCCAGTCGGAGCCGGTGAGGCGTGCGGCGCCGGCCGCTCCGCCCCACTTGCCGAGGACCGCGACCGCCAGGATCGCCGCGCCCCAGCCCCACTGGCCGGCCGGGAGGGCGGAGAAGTCGGTGTGCAGGCCGGTGTCCACGAAGAACAGCGGGAGCAGGAGCGGCAGGAACACCGCTCGCAGGCGTGCGGCGCCGCGTTCGACGGCGGGCAGGCGGCGGGGGGTGACGGCACCGAAGAGGAAGGCGCCGACCGCCGGGTGAACGCCGATGCGGTCGGTGGCGTACGCGGTCAGGCACAGGCCGGCAAAGAGCAGCGCGAGCACCAGGTCGTCGGAGGTGCGCCCGGCCCGTGTGAGGACCGCGGCGAGTGCCCGGCGCAGGAGGGTGAGTGCGAGGGCCAAGGCGGTGGCCAGGGCGAGGGTGGTCAGGGCGGCCGTCGGTGTCCCGGCGATGCTCAGGGAGATGACGGCGGTGAGCAGGCACCAGGCCAGGGCGTCGTCCACGGCGGCACAGGCCATGGCGAAGGTGCCCAGGGGGGTGGCTTCCAAGCCGCGGTCGGCGAGGATCCGCGCGAGGACGGGGAACGCGGTGATGGCCAGCGCGACGGCGACGAACAGAGTGAACGGGAGCCGGTCCACGCCGGGCGGCGCCAGGTGGGGGTACATGGCGGTGGCGAGCGCGCTGCCCAGGGCGAGGGGCAGCAGCAGGCCGCCCAGGCTGACGGATATGACGGAGCGGCGCGCGGTGCGCAGCGAGCGGAGGTCGAGCTCGAGGCCGATCAGGAAGAGGAAGGCGAGCAGGGCGAGGCTGCCGAGAGCGGAGGTAATGGGGAGGACGGACGGCGGGAGGAGGTGCTGCTGGATGCCGGGGGCGAGCCAGCCGAGCAGAGAGGGGCCGATCAGGATCCCGGCGAGGATCTCGCCGATGACGGGCGGCTGTCCGATGTAGCGGACGGCCCGGCCAGCGGCCTGGCAGGCGAGTACCACGGCGGGGACGGCCACGAGCAGGGACACCAGCGGGGAGGACACGCAGAGCTCCAAGGTTCCGGGGGCATGAGTGCTCATCGGCCCGGCACAGGTCGTGGGTACGGGCGGCCTGCCGGCCGGGCGCGGTGAGGGCCGGGGCGGGTCAGTCGCGGATGAGCGGGAGGGTGGTGCAGCGCAGGGATCCGGGGACGCGGGTGACTTCGGAGTAGTCGACGGTGAGGGCCTCGATGCCGCGCGCTGCGAGCTGCGCGGTGATGCGGTCGCTGCCCGCGGCGACGACGACCGTTCCCGGGGCGATGGCGAAGACGTTGGCCTGGACGGCCAGGGCCTCGGCGTCGCTCACGTCGATCAGGTCGAAGTGCTGCTCGATCCAATCGAGTTCGGCGGGCGGGAACACGGTGCGGTGGATGAGCGCGGTGCCGGGGGCGACGATGTTGAAGTGGTCGTCGAGGTGCACGATCCCGGGAACGCTGAAGGAGAGCGTTCTGACCTCCCGGTCGATACCGCCGGCGATCAGGGCTCGCTGCAAGGCTCGGGCCCCCGCGGGAGAGGTCTCCTCGCTGAGGCCGACCAGGACGGTTCCGGCGTGGAGTACGACGTCGCCGCCTTCGATGGTCCCCTCAGGCAGGTGGACGACATGGGGGCTGTCGGTGAAGAGCCGGGTGAGCGCGTCGGTCTCGGGCCGGCGGTGTGCGGAGTTGAGCCGGGCGAGGACGAGGATGTGGTCGATGACGAAGCCGAGGTCGCGTGGGTAGTGCTGTGCCGTGCAGCCCGAGGCGTCCTCCAGGAGGATCACTTCGGTGCCGCGGTCGCGCAGCAGGTGGATCAGGGCGTCCTGCTGGGCGCGGACCGTCTTCGGCCGGTAGTCGTTCCAGGTGCTGGTGGCCTGCTGGCGGTCGAAGACCGGGTCGGTGTGAGGGTCGGCGAGGTCGCGGACGTGGTCGCCGGCGTGGCGCATGGCGACGGTTCGGAGGGTTCCGTATTCGGTGGTGGCCTGGGGTATGAGCACGGCGGGTCTCCTGGGCTGGGCGGTTCGGGCGCAGGGCCGCAGCGGCACGCGGTGCCCAGGCAGGGCCTGGGTGTCCGGCCGGTCAGGACGTCGGACACCCAGGCCTCCTGTGTCAGCCGGTCGTGCTGGCCTGGGCGTTCGGTACCTGGGGCAGCCAGTGCACGGCCGTCTCGCGGAAGGATTGGTTGACGGGGACGAGGTCGGCGCCGGTGGTGTCGTCCAGGGCGGTGACGTTGATGCCGAGGTCGGGGATGTCGCTGTCGATCGCGGCGAGGCGGGTTCCGCAGTCGGGACAGAATCCGCGCTTGGCCTCACCCTTGAAGGTTTCGAACCACCGGATCTTGTCCCAGCCGGACCAGGTGATCTGGTCGTGGGGGAAGCCGGCCCACCACATCACGGGTCCGCCGCCGAGCTTCTGGCAGTCCGGGCAGCTGCAGGTGTGAGGGTAGTCCGCCAGGCCCGTGAGGGTGAAGCGGATCAGGCCGCAGCGGCAGCCTCCGGTCCGCACGATCCGCTCTTCGGTGTCCTCGGCAGCAGTGGCGTTCATCAGGTGATGTCCTTTGCGCGATCGGCCAGTTGGGCCCACCACTGTGCCATTCCCTTGAGGATCTCCAGGAAGCCGGTCAGCGCCTGGGCCAGGTCCAGGTGGAAGAGTTCACTCTTCCGAAGGAAGTAGGCCAGGCCCTCGATGTGGGCGGCCTCCACGCTCAGTCCCCCGACCTGCGCCGCCTCGTGGTCGTCGTCGAGGTGGAGGCGGTAGTAGAAGTCGAGCTTCTCCAGCTTGCTGCCGCTCACGCCGACCGTCAGCTCGCCGTACCGGTCGGTGATCTCCCGCAGGATCTCCGTCTCGGCGATGGCGACGCCCTCGGTGGCGTAGTAGCCGCCGGCGATGCTGCTGGGCTGATGCGAGTTGACCATCCGCTCGTGCAGGGACATCAGCATCAGCGTCTCGGGCGCCGGGACGTGGCCGACGACGAGGAGGTCCAGGTCGCTCAGGAGCGCGGCGGAGTACAGGACGTAGTGCGCGGGTACCTTGCCGGGCTCACCGCCTTCCTCCAGAAAGTTGCGGTAGAGCTCGTGTGCGAGGGCGGGGCAGTAGCCCGCGACGGAGGCGGTGGCCTGGCGGAGGTAGGCGGCGTTGTAGCGGGCGAAGACGGACAGCTCCTCGATGTACATCCGGGCCTGCGCCGCGGTGAGCTGTTCGGGGGCGACGAGGTCGCGGATCTGCCCGTACACGGTGTCGATCATCGGCTTGAGGTGCCTGTCGACGAGCACGGTGCCGTCGGTGAGGGTGCCCTGCAGGGTCCGGGCGATCGCGATCCGGGTCTCGGGGTTGGCCTTGAGGTAGGCGTCGACGAGGGAAGTGCCGGTGCTCATGCGCGTGCCTCCGGGGCGTTCGGGCCGGTGATGACGTGGATGCCGCCCGTGGCGCCGAGCGCGGCGAGGCTCTCGTGCACGGCATCGTCGTCGGGGAGGGCGGTGGGCGTGTTCGTGTTGAGGGCGTCGACCATGGCCTCGGTCAGGGGGGTGGTGTCGCAGGTGACAGCGACGCCTCGCAGGTACGCCTGCTGGGGGCCGGTGATCCGCAGCTGGTAGGGGGCGGGGATGGCCACCGCCTTGCCGGGCCGCAGCTGGGCGACGTCGAACACGGCGGCCGCTTCCATGCGGCCGAGGTCACTGGCGACCTTCTCCCAGCCCCCGTTGCTCTCCAGCTCCATCCAGCGGCCTTCCACGTGCTGGGCGACCGCCTGCTCGAGCTGTTCGCCAGCGGCGGCAAGGGCGGTGCGGGCCCGCTCGGTGAGACGGGCGGCGGCCGGGGCGCTGCCCGCGGCGGCGGGGTGCAGGGGCGACTGCGTGCCCATGGGGTTGTCGGGGTCCTCGCCGAGCACCTGCTCCAGCAGTTCGGGGAGGACGGACAGGCGCAGGATGCGGTCGTCGGGGTAGGTGTACAGGCTTACGGCCACCGAGACGCTGAAGTCATCCTGCCGGCCGACGTGGAAGACCCTCTTGGGCAGGAAGAGCGCGTCGCCGGGTTTCATGACGAAGCGCTCACCGTGCGGCAGGAGCCACTGGTAGTCCCCGAACAGGGGAGCCGTACTGCCGGTGAGGCGCACGTAGTCCTCCTGCGACCAGCAGTAGAAGTCCTTCACGCCCGGACCCAGGTGGCACAGGAACGCGTCCTCGGCGCCCTCGTGGACCCCGAAGGCGGTCCCGGAGTAGTTTCCGGCGAACGCGACCTGCTCGGCGCCGCCGATGGGCACGCCCCAGCCCTCGTAGAGGGAGCGCAGGAACTCGCCGAGACCGGCGGCCAGCTGGGGGGAGGCGGTCTCGAGGTTGTTGAGGACGAGACTGAAGCGCTTGGCGCCGACGAGGGTCTGCATCCACGGCACGAACTCGCCGTCGTCCCAGCCTTCCTTGGCCAGGACGGTCTCGATGAGCTCGTCGTGCCGGTCCTCGCCGACGTACACGCGGGCCCGCGCGGCGTGCTGCGTTCCGGCGACGTGCGCGCGGCGCAGCGACTCCAGCCCGTCCAGGGCGTCTTGGGGGCTGGCGGCGGAGGACGGGATGATCCCCTTGAACAGGTACGGGGTGGTCCGGTTACTGGTCGCTTCGGGAAACTCCCGGCTCCAGAACTCGCGGGAGGGAGGCCAGAGGGTGTTCACGCGATCTCCTGACGGTCAGCGCTGCGGGAGTGCAGCCGGCGAACGGGAAGGCGCCGCCCAAGGGCGGGGGCGGGGGCGCTAGCTCAGGTAGTCCTCGCGGCCGCCGGAGCGGACCGTGTCGAGGGTGAAGCAGTGGAATCCGCCGCCCGCCAGGCGCCGGTGGCGGTGGGCTACGGGGACGACCGTGAAGCCGCGGCCCTCCAGGACCCGGATCAGCTCGGGGTAGAGCGAGTTGACGACGACGGTGTTCTCGTCGATCGACAGGACGTTCATGTCGATGTAGCGGCTGGCGATGTTGAAGCCGAAGCTGCTGTAGTCGGGGAACGCGGACTCGTCCATCTGAGGCGGGTAGATGACGTCCCACGCCTGCATGGCCTTGGGCAGGTAGTCGAGGTACTCCGGAGCGCGCAGGAGCATCAGCCCAGGGCGCAGCGGCACCACGACGCTGTCGATGTGGCTGTCGGCGATCCCGTCCAGGAGGTGGAAGCGCAGCCCGGGGATCACCTCGCCCAGCCACCGCAGGGCCAACCGGTGATTGGCGTTGGCGGCGTTGACCAGGACGTCCGCGCCCAGGCGCATGCACTGCGCCCCGTCGAAGATCATCTCCAGGTCGAGGCCGTCGATGGGCAGGGCCGTGTCGGCGTCCATGACGGCCGAGACGTCGATGCCCTGCTTGTCGAAGTAGGCGGTGTCCAGGGAGCCACGGGCCAGCGCGGGCCTCGGCATGCTCACCCACCGCGCCCCGGCCGTGTAGTACCGCTGGAAGATGGTCTTGAGCTGGTCGTTCTCGAAGATCCGGGCGCGGACGTGCGGGGCGGTCTCCACGATCGTGTCACCGAGGATGACCGTGTTGTCCCGTACGTTGAGGGCCGGGGTGGCCCGCGCGTCCCAGTACGGCGAGCGGATGTCGACGTCCTTGCCCGGGGCGGAGGGCCGGTGGACGGTGACGCCGCAGGCGGCCAGGGCCGCGGCCAGGCCCTCGACGTCCTCGTTGAGCTCGTCGACGTACTGCTGCGGGATCGTAAGGAGCGTCTGGCCGGCCGCGGTGTCGGCCGCGACGTTGTCGAAGTAGAACAGCTTGAAGGAGGCATCGACGTGGTGCGCGTTGTAGTGGTCGGCGCGGCCGACGACGACCTCGCGGAGCGTGCTCCACTCGTCGAAGCTGTTCACGGGCAGGGCAGTGGTCATGGCGGGCCGCCTCCTTGGCGGCATCTGCCGAGCAGGTCGGCAGCCGGGGCAGGCGCGTGCAGGCGGGGCCCGCAGCGGCTCGGACGGTGAGTCGGACAGGGGTCCTGCGCGGCGGCTAGGCGGCGTTGGCCGTGTGCGGGGCGGTAGGGCGGGCGGGAGCGGCGGCGAGGCGCGCGATGATGTCCTCGATCACGCACCGCTGATCGGGTGTCGAGCGGCGGCGGAAGAAGAAGCCGCTACACCAGGGGATTTCGGACCACCGGTCCAGGCCCCGGCGCACCATGGCCGTGGCCTCGGGCAGCCGGCGGAAGGGAATCTGCGGGCACAGGTGGTGGATGGGGTGGTTCATGTCGTCGAGGTGCCCGCCGAGCAGGTGCCGGGTGAGCCAGTGCGAGGACCAGCCGCGGGTCTGCAGGAGCAGGTCCTGGTTCTCGATCAGCCCCGCGTGGTTGCCGAGGTCGGTGATCCACGTGACGGCCGGGCGGACCAGGACCAGCGGGACCAGCCAGTACAGAAGGAACGCGCCCACCGCGTCCATGGGCCAGCACAGGGTGAGGGCAGCACCCCACAAGAGGCCTCGGGCAGCCGGTGCCCGCCAGGTCTCCTCCGGCGCCTTCGTCACCAGGGCGCGCCCCGCGTTCTTGGGCAGGCGGAAGAGGGCGTTGCGGACGATCACCTTGAGCACGAACTCCCGGCGGGTGGGCTCCGGCCCGGCCCGGCGGATGTCGCCGGCCAGGTACGACTGGAACATGGGGTCGCGGGCCGATCCGAGCTCGGCGTGGTGGATGCCGTGGGTGATCTTGTATGGCAGGAACCCGTCACCGAGCAGGGCGGTCAGGGCGTAGCCGATCCACCGGTTCATCCGGCGGCTGGCCGCCAGTTTTCCGTGAACGCACTCGTGGGCCAGGTTCGACAGGTGCCGTTGCCGTACGCCGATGTAGCAGACGGCCAACGCCGGTCCGATGCCGTGCCCGAGCCACGCGCCGAGCACGGCGGTCAGGGCGATGGAGGCGACGTCGACCAGGACGTCGAGGAGGCCGACCGTCGGGCGGCCGCACAGGCCCTCCAGTTCCGCGATCAGTTCTCGTCCCAGCACCTGGCGGGCCGGCCCCGAAGCGCCGGTGCCGTAGCGGGTGCGGCGTGGGGGCGCCGGGGTGCGTGCTGCCCGCGCAGCTCGGCTGCTCATCCGATTCCTCCTGGCAGGGTCTGATGCTCTATCCGGTCCGGCACCCGGGGGTTCGGCCGTGCCGCGGCACGGCAGGCTTGCGGGAGGCGCGTCTGCTGCGGGCGCCCTCGACGGCCGTGAGGTGGCGGGAGAGCAGGATCGCCTCCGGACATCGGCCGGTGAAGCGCTCCCGCTGGCCGCTGGTG
>NZ_JBGWAB010000067.1:0-41254 GCF_041862025.1 Streptomyces sp. AB3(2024) | reverse complement strand
CGACGTCCTGGCGGAACTCTTCCGGATAGGGCTTTGGCACAGCGACATCCTTCCCACCTGCCCCACAGGGCAAGCCAGTTCAGATGTCACCCGATCGTGCGGCAGACCCTCTCGCTCACCCCGGCCGCCAGTGCGACGGCCCGAACACCGCCGTGACCCAGGACACGGGCCTCGGCGGCCATCAACAACCGACGCTGCCGCTCGTCCATATGCGGGAACAACACCGCGAACTTCACTCCGGTGCTGGGTCATGGGTGGCTGGGGAGTCGATGCGCTGCTCGGCGCGCAGACGCGAGAGCACCACGACCTGGACGTACTGGTGCTTGGTGAAGACCTACCTCTCCTCGACGAGGTATTCCGCGATCACGGCTTCGGAGTCCAGCGGGTGTGGGAGGCAGAAAACCGATGGGTCGAGGTGGACGGAAACACCAGGCCGACCGCCTTTGTAGCGGGAACAGCGGAGGGCGTGGAGTTGGACGTCCACGTGATCGAGGTGGAGGCGGGCGTCGTCGTCCCATTGTGTGACGTTCCCTGGCCGTTCGATGCGGGCTCTTTGGAAGGACGCGGTGTCATTGATGGTAGGCCGGTTGCCTGCGTGTCGGCACAGACTCAGGTGGCGATGCATCGTGGCTACGAACTTCCGGAAGCCCACGAGCGCGACGTGGCCCTGCTACGTCAACTCGACTGACCGGTGAGGAGCCGCTCATCGGCATGACAGTGCGCCTGAAGTCGCTGCCCGTGACACGGCGTGAGTTCGGCGGAAGTACGCTCCAGGGCGCGTATTCGATTGTGGTCAATGAGCGGTCCGGGTGAGGTCCTTGATCCAGATCATCGCGCCACGGAGGTGGAGGCCAGCGAGGTAGCTTTCCGGCGTCTTGTCATATCGGGTGACGATGCCTCGCCAGGCCTTCAACTTCTTGATCAGGCGCTCGACGGTGTTGCGCTCCTTGTAGAGCTCGGCGTCGTGGCTGACGGGCCGGCCGCCCCGGCGGCCCTTCTTCTTCCGGTTGGCGCTTTGGTCCTTCTTCTCCGGGATGACCGCCTTGATCCGGCGCTTGCGCAGGTGGGCGCGGTTGCCGCGTGACGAATAGGCCTTGTCCCCGGCTACCGCGTCCGGCCGGGTGCGGGGCCGGCCGACGGGCCCGCGGACCCGGACCCTCTTCAGCACGGGGATGAACTGCGGGCCTGTCCGCGGCCTGGCCCTCGGTCAGGATGAGAGCCAGCGGGCGGCACTTTCGGTCGCCGGCGCAATGGACCTTGCTGGTCTGCCCGCCCCGGGAGCGTCCGAGCAGGGCTGCCTTCAGCCGGAGCCTGCGCCGACGCCGGATGCGTCGCCGTTCTTCCCGTTTCGGGTCTCCTGAGGCGTCCCGCCCGTCTTGTTCCTCCGGGCCTCCCCCTTTTGTCGGGCCTTCTCCGCCTCCTCGGCGGCCTTCTCCAGTGCGGCCATGGTGTCGGAGTCGAGGTGCATCCCGGCCGCGTCGTGGTGAGCCCGCACGGTGGTGGAGTCCACGCTGACCAGGGACAAGTCCACCTCGCCGCGCTTCGCGGCCTCCGCGATCAAGCCCTCCATCAGGGCTTCGAAGACGCCGGCGTCCCTCCACTGCCGGAACCGATTGGAGACGGTCGACCACGCCCCGAACTCCATCGGCATCTCCCGCCACTGCCCGCCCGTCCGGAATCGCCAGATCACGCCCTCGAACTGCTGTCGCAGCCGCTCCGGGTACGGGCCGTAGTCGCCGATCGGCAAGTACGGCTCGATCAACGCCCACTCCGCATCCGTCAATTGCGCTCGCGTCACGCACCACGGTCTACCGGATCAGGGCCCGCCGCGAAGGTGAATCGCACAGATTGATCACGACCGAATACGTACCCTAGCCGGCCGCGAGCGTGACTACGTCGGCTGGTTCTTGAAGGTCAAAGCCCTGTCCCCGAACACCTTCGACGGCGCCGAGATCGACCATTACGCCGCCGCCATCGCGGCTGAGGGAGGGCTTTCAGCGTCTCTCGCCTACTACCGCGACGCCACGGAATCAGCGCGCAGGAATCATGACGCTCTCGAACGGGGGCACTTGACCGTCCCGGTCCTGGGAGTCTCCAGCTCCCATGGCTCGATCCCCGACATGGCCGCCTCCGTCAGTCCGTGGGCAGAGAACGCGACGGCGTCGTCATCCCGCAAGCCGGACACTTCATTCCCGACGAGCAGCCCGACGCAACCGTGGACGTGTTGACCGCGTTCATCGATCACGAGCGTGTCACCGCTCATGTGCGGCACGGTGGCCGCATCCAATAGTGAGCCCGCGCCCGATCACTCCCAGAACTTCCCGTCCCACCCCATCCCCTCTGTGCCAGGACCGCCCGGACCAAGATCCGGACCATTTCCGGACCAGTCCACGCCGGGGGGCCGCACCGACTGCCGTTTCCGCTGGTCAGCATGGGCGCAGCTGCTGTACCACCAGCAGACGAAGAACCTCCTCGTCTCATACTCGCCGAAGCGGCTCGGCTTCTTCCAGGAGCACGACAAACGGCGCCTGACCTGGGCCTTTACCCGTCAGGCGCCGTTGGCTCGACCCGCTCGACACGGGTGTCGATTCTTCCGGTTCCTCCCGGCCTCTGCCGCCCCTTTCCCACTCCGGACCGGCTGCTGCGGACCAGTCGCGGACCAGGCCCAGCTCACCGGGCGGGAGGCACGCCCTCGCTGACGCGGTCTCGCGAACTCGGTCGCGGACGGTCGAAGTACGCGTCAGCCGACCCGAAGACCGACCGCCAGCGTCAGCTCGAGGACCCGGTGTGGCGATGCGAGATCCGGAAACAGCTCCCGCAGCTGCGACATCCGGTACCGGACGGTCTGGGGATGTACGAACAACGCCGCCGCCACCTCGTCCCGCCTGCCTTGGTGAAGCAGCCACGCCCGCAACGTCTCCTCCAGCCGCCATGCGGTCGCGACGGGCAAGGTCCGCAACGGTGCGAGGGCTCGGGCCCGCAGGTCTGCGAACGCGTCCACGTCGGCGCTCAGCACCAGCTCGGGCAGGTGGTCCTCGGTGTCGCGGATATCGGAGGAGAGGGAGCGCGCGCGTGCGGCTCGTGCGTACGAGGCGGACGCACGGGTCCATGGCCGGGCCGGGCCGACCACGGCGGTGCGGTCGGTCAGCTGCCGCAAGAGATGTGACCGGTCGGCATCGGGGACGAGCAGCACACCGGAGGCGTCCGGCAGATCGTCGAGGACGAGGGTGCTCGGGTCGAGCGCGCGGTAGGCAGGCCGGGCCTGGGCGGCGGGCAGCAAGACGGCGGTCAGTGAAACCGGAGGCTGCCACCCAGCCCGTTGAACAGAGGCCATCAGCACGTCCGGGCTCGCGCCGGCGAGGAGGTCGCGGGCCAGGTGTTCCAGGTGGCGCTCGTGGTCCCGGCCCCGGGCGGCCAGTTCGTCGGCGTGGCCCGCGGCGCTCGCGGCGGAGAGCTCGTCGATGTAGGCGAAGGTCAGCTCGGCGAACTTGGCGACCTCGGCGGCGGGCAGACCCGCGGGTACGGCACCCGCTGCCAGGCATCGCCAGGCCACGCGGGCGCCGACGCGGTAGGCGCTGAGCAGGGCGTCCATCGAACGCCCGTCGCGCACCTCGCCGCGGCCCAGCTCGTAGGCTGCGTCACCGGCGTCGCCGCCTGTGGCGTTCCCGCTCGCGAGGTCCAGGTAGTTCCCCAGGGCGGTGCGGACGGCTCGGCGGATGGTGACGCCCATGCGGCCCGAAAGGGCGTTGGCGTAGGGAGGGACCTCGTCGATGATCGCCTGGACGACCTCGTCGGCGGTGGTCTTCAGCTCGGCCCGAAGTGCGGTGACCGTTGTCCGATCCAGGGCCAGTTCGGTAACCCTCCGGATTGGATGGCTCATATTTTATTCCCTGCGAACAATTCAGCCGACCAAATTTACGTCTTACGGTCAGGACTTTACGCCTTGCGGCGCATCAAGCTGGGGGCATGACGAGTGCAGCCCTCCGCAGTAGGGCGTGGAAACTGCTGGAGATGATCACGACGCCGCTGCTGCCGTCGGACTACCTCGACCTGGTCAGCCCGCTGCGTGCGGGCGCTGACCTGCGTGGGCGCATCGAGGCCGTGCACCCGGAGACGGGTGACGCCGCGACCATCGTGATCAGGCCGGGAAGGGGCTGGCGCGGTCACACGGCCGGTCAGTACGTGCGGATCGGGGTCGACGTCGACGGGAGGCGCCTGTGGCGTGCCTACTCCATCACCTCGCCGACGAACCGCCGGGACGGCCGCGTCACGATCACCGTGAAGGCGATCCCGGACGGCAAGGTCAGCAACCACCTGGTCCGCAGGGCGAAACCTGGCACGCTGGTCCAGCTCGACCAGCCGACCGGTGACTTCGTACTGCCGGAGGCCAAGCCCGCCAAGGTGCTCTACCTGACGGCCGGCAGCGGCATCACGCCTGTGATGGGCATGCTGCGTGACATCGAGTTCGACGACGTCGTCATGGTCCACTGCGCGCCACAGCCGCAAGACGTGATCTTCCGCAACGAACTGCACGACCTGGTCGCGGACGAGAAGCTGCGGCTCACCGAGGTGCACACCGACACAGACGGCGTGCTCGACATCGCCCGTCTCGACGAACTGGTACCCGACTGGGCCGAGCGCGAGACCTGGGCCTGCGGGCCCGCGGGCCTGCTCGACGCCGCCGAAGAGTTCTGGAGCGAACACGGCATCGAAGAGCGCCTGCACACCGAACGCTTCCGCCCCGGCATCGTCGTCGCCGGTGACGGCGGCGAGGTCACGTTCAGCGCCACCGGCAAGACCGTCGACGCGAACGGCGCCACGCCGTTGCTGGACGTCGGCGAGGAGGCCGGCGTGCTCATGCCGTCCGGGTGCCGTATGGGCATCTGCTTCGGCTGCGTCACGCCGCTCAAGGCGGGCGCCGTCCGCGACCTGCGCACCGGCGAGATCACCGAGGCCGAGCCGGGCGTCCTCATCCAGACCTGTGTGTCCGCCGCGGCGGGCCCCTGCGATATCGAACGGTAGGAGCACCTTGACCGCCATCGACCCCACCGCCCACCTGACCGCGGAGCAGATCGAGGAGCTCGGCCGCGAGCTGGACGCGATCCGCGATGAGGTGATCGCCGGCCGCGGCGAGAAGGACGCCGCCTACATCCGAAAGGTCATCTCGGCGCAGCGCAAGCTCGAGCTGGTCAGCAGGGGCGTGCTGCTGTTCTCGATCTTCCCGCCCGCTTGGCTGATCGGCACCGCCGGGCTGTCCGTGGCGAAGATCATGGACAACATGGAGATCGGCCACAACGTCCTGCACGGCCAGTGGGACTGGATGCGGGACCCGAAGATCCATTCCACCACCTGGGAGTGGGATCACGTCTCGCCGTCCGATCAGTGGAGGCATTCGCACAACGAGCTGCACCACACGTACACCAACGTGATCGGCAAGGACAACGACCTCGGCTATGGCATCATGCGCGTCGACGAGGACCAGAAGTGGCACCCGTTCCACCTCGGCCAGCCGCTGTGGAACTTCATCAACGCCTGCTTCTTCGAGTACGGCATCGCGGCGTACGACCTGGAGCTCGGCAAGAACCTGCACAAGCGCCGCCGCAAGAACCCGGAATTCCGCGCACGGGCCAAGGCCGTGGGCCGCAAGATCCGCAAGCAGGTGCTCAAGGACTACGTGATCCACCCGCTGCTGTCGGGCCCGTCATTCCTCACCACCCTCGCCGCCACGTTCACCGCGAACCTGGTCCGCAACATCTGGTCCCACTCCGTGATCATGTGCGGGCACTTCCCCGAAGGCGTGCAAGTCTTCGAGCGCCGGTCGATCAAGGGCGAGACGCGCGGCCAGTGGTACCTGCGCCAGATGATGGGCTCGGCGAACATCAGCGGCAGCAGGGTCATGCACTTCATGACCGGCAACCTGTCGCACCAGATCGAGCACCACCTGTTCCCGGACCTGCCGAGCAACCGGTACGCCGAGGTCGCGGTGAGGGTGCGCGCGCTGTTCGAGAAGTACGAGCTGGAGTACGTCACCGGGCCGCTGCCCAAGCAGGTGTTCTCCGCGTGGCACAAGGTCTTCCGGCTCTCGCTGCCGAACAAGAAGCCCAAGGTCGATGCGCCGGACCGCGAGCAGGAGCTCGTCGCTGCCTGATTCCCGGTATCGGACCTCACAGTCCCCGTGCGTATGACGGCGGTCGTTCCCACTCACCGCTGCGGGGCAGCCCCGGATTCCCTCTTGCGACACTTGGCGGACGGGGCGAACCAGTTGCACGCGCCAGACTGGGCCGTGCGCCCGCTGGGCGACGGCCACCGTCCATTGTTCGGACGAGCGAACGAGACGCGGCCGCCCGGAGCGCAGCTGGTTACCGAGCAGGGGGCACACATGTTTTCGACATATTCGAACAGGCGATAACCATCTCGATGTGCACGTGTGCCGGCAGGGGGCGAGATGAAGTACGACCTGTCCGACCGCGTCGTCATCGGGATCGCCTCCAGCGCCCTGTTCGACCTCGCCGACTGCGACGCGGTGTTCCGGGAACAGGGTGAGGACGCGTACCGGAGGTACCAGGAGGCCCACGTGGACGACGTCCTGGACAAGGGGGTGGCCTTCCCCTTCGTCCGGCGCCTGCTGTCGCTGAACGACCTCGCGGAGCCCCTCGATCCGCTGGTCGAGGTCATCATCCTGTCGCGCAATGACCCGGACACCGGGCTGCGCGTCATGCGTTCCATCGCGGCGCACGGCCTGCACATCAGTCGGGCCGTGTTCCGGCAAGGCCGGTCGTCACACCGCTTCATACCCGCTCTGAACATGTCCCTGTTCCTGTCGGCCAACGGTTCCGACGTTCGGGAAGCGGTGGCCGCCGGCCTGCCGGCGGGGCACGTACTCGAGACCGAGCGAGTCGATGACGACACCGACCGGGAACTCCGCATCGCCTTCGACTTCGACGGCGTACTGGCGGGCGACTCCTCTGAGCGGATCTACCGAACCGCCGGCCTCGACGGGTTCCGCGCGCACGAAGTCCTCAATGCGGCCACCCCTCACGACCCAGGTCCCTTGAAGGACTTCCTCGCGGGCATCAACCGCATCCAGCGCCGCGAAGAGGAAGAACGCCGCAAGGACCCCGCCTATCAGCCCCGCCTACGGGTGTCCCTGGTCACCGCCCGGGACGCCCCCGCACACGAACGTGCCGTGCGTAGCCTCAAGCAGTGGGGACTGCGCGTCAACGACGCCTTCTTCCTCGGCGGCATCGACAAGGCCGCCGTGATGGGCGCCCTCGACCCGCACATCTTCTTCGACGACCAGGTCTCCCACCTGACCGGCACGGCGCCGGCCACCCCAAGCGTTCACGTACCGTTCGGAGTCGTCAATGCACCCCTTCCGGGGCCTGAATGAGTGGCGTACTTCATCGCATTGCACCGGGGGAACGCCCCTGATAGAAGCAGCGGCCCAGGGTGGCCGTAAGGCGAGCGGAGGTCAGCATGCCCAACCGGTACGTGCGGCTCTCAAGTTTCGACCATCCTCGGATGCACGAACTGAGGCTGTCCGACGGGGTCATCACGCTGTCGCCGCTGCGCCTGGACGATGTGGAGGCGCATCTCGCGGGCGAGGACGAACTGCTGGTTCGCTGGCTCAACGGCGGTCCGGGCACCCGCGAGGGCGTTGAAGCCTACTTCCGGCACTGCGGGGAACAGTGGAGCACTGCCGGTCCGCTGCGCGCCTTCGGCATCCGGGTGGGCGACGGCGAGGTGCTCGCGGGAACGGTCGACCTCCGGTTCGCCGGAGAGGGTCTGGGTCCCGGCCAGGTGAATGTCGCCTACGGCCTCTATCCGTCCTGGAGGGGGCGCGGCCTGGCCACCCGCGCGGTCCTCCTGGCTTCGCGGTACGCGGCCGCCGAGGGCGGGAAGGAGGCGGTGATCCAGGTGGATCCGGACAATCCCGCATCCGCGGCAGTAGCGCGGCGAGCAGGGTTCACCCCCGGCGGGCAGCAACACGGCAATGACACCGCACGGTTCGACTGCTACGTCCGGGACCTGCGCGACACCTACCGGGGGTACTGATGACGATCGATGTCGTGCTGAGGCTGTCGGCCCGTGATCTGGTGCACGCCGACCTGGCGTCGTGCGGGTGGGCAGGCTCCGAGCACCACTTGGCCGGCGTCGGTGAGCAGCTGGAACGTGCGCGGACCGGTGAGGTCGACTATCTGGCGGTCTGTCCCGCAACGGACATCCCTGTGGCGAAGGGCGGCGTCGACTACCAGGTCAAGGAGGGCGTCGGCACTGTGTGGCAGCTGGCGGTCCACCCCGCCTTGCAGTCGTGCGGGATCGGCACCTTCCTCATGGAGGCCGCGGAACAGCGGATCCGGAACCGCGGTCTGCGGCAGGCCGAGCTGGCCGTGGAGGAGAGCAACCCCCGGGCGTGTGCGCTGTACCGGCGACTGGGGTATGTCGCGTACGACCGCCGGCCGGACGCGTGGAACGTGCAAGCCCCTGACGGATCGTTGCGCCGCTACGAAACGATGTGCACGTTGATGCGGAAGGACCTCTCGTAGGCTCAGCCGAGGCCGCCGCCCACCGATGCGCCTCGGACCTGTTCGGCGATCCAGGACGCCGCGAGTTCCGTCCAGGTGGCGGCATCGCCTGAGCTGCCCTCGGCGAGGCCGAGGCTGTGCGGGCCGTGGGCGAAGACGTGCGCGGTGTGCGGTACCTCGTGTGCTGCCAGTGCGGAGGCCGGCCGGTAGGTGTGCTCCGGCGGTACGTAGAGGTCCTCGGCGGTGTGCCTGAGGATCGCGTAGCAGAGGACCGCGAACTGGACGGACTCGCGCGGATCGTCGAAGGGTGCGAGTGCGGCCATGCCCGCGAGGTGCCCGCCGGCCGAGAAGCCGATCAGCCCGATGCGGTCCGCCCCCTGTTCGCGCCTGCGGCGGATCTCGGCCCGCAGGGCCAGGAGGGGTTCGGGGTGCCGCGCCTGGAGCGGGTAGCGGAAGACGCTCGCCGACAGGCCCAGTGCGGAGAGCCACGCGACGATCGGCTCCGCCTCGTGCGGGGCGTGCACGGCGTAGCCCCCGCCCGGCAGGACGATCAGATGTGTCGTCGAGGGGTGCATGTGACCGCTCCTAGAACCAGCCGCCCACGGCGGCGGCGATGGGGTCGGCCCCCGGCTCGCGCAGCGCGTAGAGCGTCTTCGCGCCGAGCCACAGGAGAGTCCTGCCGTAAGGGAGGTCGGGGTGGCGGTCGACCATCGTGTGGACGAACTCGGTCGCGGAGGAGCACTCCTGCAGCGCCGCCTCGGCGTCGTCGAGGTACCGGCGGGTCTCCGCGATCACGCGCGTGGCGTCGTCGTCGAGGTCCTTGTTCTTGTGGCCGGCGACGATGTGCCGGGGCGCGAGGGCCTCTACGGTGCTGATGGCGGCCCGCCAGACGTCCAGGCCGCCTCCGGCCGACTCTCCGATGTACATGTGGGCGCCGTTGTAGAGAACGTCGCCGGCGACCACCAGGCCGAGGTCGGGGACGTGCACGACGCTGGTCTGCCCGGTGTTGGTGTGGCCGACCTCGACCAGGTGCAGGGCGCACCCTTCGAGGGTGAGGGTGTTGTCGGGGACGGTGACGGCGGTGACCGGGGCGTCGGGGATCTGACCGGGCCAGAGCTTGCCCCAGGCGAAGGGCCGTGCTTCCACGTTGCCGTGCATGACGGCGATGGTGCCCGCGGTCGCCACGACGGGCGCGTCGAACCGGTCGTGGCGCTGCTGTCGGTGGTGCCGGTGGCCATGTGAATGCCCCGATGGGATGTCTTGCGACCACTGGTTCCGCAGGCCTGGTGAGGATGGCCCGAGGCCACCTCCCAAGTCGGTCTCGGAGATACGGGGACACTGTCACACCTGGAGGGCCTCCGGACCCTCACTCAAACACGTGAGACGGCGGCCGGTGGTCAGGCCGCACCGGCCGGGGCTCAGGACCTCCCGGGGCTGCGGCGGGCTCGGGCGCTCCGGCGCCACTGCCTGGGCGACTGCCCGCACTCCGCGCGGAAGGGCTTGTGCAGGTAGCGCGACGAGATGTGGTGCTCCTCGGCGAGCGAGCGCGGGGACAGTTCCGGTTCGCCGAGCCGGGTTCCCGCGGAGGCCTTGATCGGTGGTGCTGTGGCGGCTGCCGGTCCCGGGCGCGAGATGGGCGGCGTGCACGTAGGGGTTCAGCGGGCGGGTGTGGCGGGTGTCTCCCGTACCGGGTGCTTGCTGAGGATCGAGACACGGTTGAAGGCGTTGATCGTGATCGCCACCCAGATCACGGCCGAGATCTCGTCGTCCTCCAGGACGTCGCGCGCCAGCGCGTAGGCCCGTTCCTGGGCGAGGGCGTCGGCGGGGTGGGTGGTGGCCTCCGCGAGGGCGAGGGCGGCGCGTTCACGGGTGGTGAAGAGCTCGGTGTCCCGCCAGGCGGCGAGCACGCCCAGACGCCGGGTGGTCTCCCCGGCGCGCAACGCGGCCCGGGTGTGGACGTCGAGGCAGAAGGCGCAGCCGTTGAGCTGGGAGACCCGGAGGTTGACCAGCTCGACCAGGATCCGGTCCAGGCCGGCCTCGGCGGCCGTCGCGCGGACGGCGTCGGTGGTCTTGACCAGCGCCTGGTACGCGGCGGGGCTCTGCTTGTCGAGGTAGACCCGGCCGTCGGTCCGGGGAACCGCCGCGGTCTGTGCCATCTCGCTCACCCTGTGCTCCTTCGCCTGTTGTCGTGGGTTGCCTTCGGGACTATGATCACCCAAGTTCGTTGAAAGCGAAACTACTTTGCTGGGAGAGGGGTCGGGAGATGGATCACACGGAGGTCGGGGTCGAGGCCGAGGTCGAGGTCCTCACCGCTCGCGACGTCCCGCTGGGCGGACCGCGGGCGATGACCGTACGGCGCACCCTGCCGCAGCGGGCCCGGACGCTCATCGGGGCCTGGTGCTTCGCCGATCACTACGGCCCCGACCGGGTCGCCGACTCCGGCGGAATGGACGTCGCGCCCCACCCGCACACCGGGCTCCAGACCGTGAGCTGGCTGTTCAGCGGGGAGATCGAGCACCGCGACAGCCTGGGCACGCACGCCTTCGTACGGCCCGGCGAAATCAACCTCATGACCGGGGGCCACGGCATCAGCCACACGGAGGTCTCCACCCCCGGCACCACCGTGCTCCACGGCGTCCAGCTCTGGGTGGCCCTCCCCGGCGAACACCGCCACGCACCACGCGAGTTCCAGCACCACGCGCCCGCGCCGCTCCGCGTCGACGGCGCGCAGCTGCGGGTCTTCCTGGGCACCCTCGCCGGCGCCACCTCCCCCGTGCGCACCTTCACCCCGCTCCTCGGCGCCGAGGTCCTCATCGACGCCGGCGCCACCGTCACCCTCGACGTCGACCCGGGCTTCGAACACGGACTCCTCGTCGACGAGGGCGACGTCCGCCTCGGCCGAACTCCCCTGCGCCCCGAGGAACTCGGCTACACCGCCCCCGGCCGCAGCACCCTCACCCTCACCAACGACTCGGACCGCCCCGCCCGGACGGTGCTCCTGGGCGGCCCGCCCTTCGAGGAGGAGATCGTGATGTGGTGGAACTTCATCGGCCGCAGCCACCAGGACATCGCCCTGGCGCGGGGGGACTGGGAGCGCGCCTCCGACCGCTTCGGCACCGTCGACGGCTATCCCGGCGAGCGGCTGCCCGCCCCCGCCCTGCCCAACGCCGTCATCGCACCCCGCAAGAACCCCGCCCGCCACTGAATCCCGCACCGAAAGGACCTCCGCCATGAGCGAGCAGACCACCACCGCCCCCGTCGTCCGGCACGTCGACGAACGCCACCGCTATGAAATCCTCGTCGACGGCCACCGCGCCGGCCTGACCGCCTACCGCGACCGCGACGACCGGCGGGTCTTCTTCCACACCGAGATCGACGACGCCCACGCCGGCCAGGGACTCGCCTCGACCCTCGTCGAGCGGGCCCTCACCGACGTCCGCGCTTCCGGGATGCGGATCGTGCCCGTCTGCCCGTACGTCGCCAAGTTCGTCACCGGGCACCAGGAGTTCGCCGACATCACCGACCCCGTGACCCCCGAGGTCCTCACCTGGCTCGACGCCCGGCTGGGACGCTGAGCCCCCGCGCCGGAACAACGCGTAGAGTGTGCCCGGGCGCGGCGTGATCACAAGGAGTACGTGTGACCGCGGTCAGCCCTGAGCGCTCTACCGTCCCCGCCGACACCGGCGAGGTGACCCTTCTGATAGCCCGCCGGGTCGACCCCGGCCACGAAGCCGACTTCGAGCGGTGGGCGAAGGGCATCCTCGAAACCGCGGCAACCTTCCCCGGCCACCTGGGCTACGGCCTGTTCCGCTCCTCCGGCGGCGACGCCCCCTGGTACCTCGTCCACCGGTTCCGGGACGCGGAGGCCTGCAGCGCCTGGCAGGAGTCCCCCGAGCGGGCGGCCTGGTTCACCGACTGCAAGGGACACCACCACACCGAGATCGCCCGGCGCGCCCTGACCGGCATGGAGACCTGGTTCGCCAAACCGGGCTCGACAGGGCCGGCGCCGCCCCGGTGGAAGATGGCCATCAGCGCGACCCTGGCGATCTACCCGATCTCCGTACTCGGCGGCCTCCTCCTCATGCCGCACCTCACGGCACTCCCCCTCCTGCTCAACAGCCTGATCACAGCCGCCGTGTTCAACGTGCTGATGACGTACGTGGCGATGCCCGCCGTGAGCAGACTCCTGCGCGGCTGGCTCACGCCGTAACGCTCCTCGCCGGTGCGCTCAACACCTCATGCCCGCCGGATCGTTGCCCCCCGCGGGCAGGTCGGACCCGCGACACCAGGGGGCCGGTCCCGGCCGGGCCGCCCATCGCCGTGGGAGCGAGGAGTGATACGCATGCAGCCCCGACCGTTACGCGGCCGCAGCGAGCCGCTGGAACGCGCGCCGGCAGTGGTCCGCGCTGCGAACCCGCCACGGCTCCGGTGGAGTGGTGCTGGTCAGCAAAGCGGCAGGCATCGGGAAGACCGCACTGCTCGCGGAGGTGTACCGACAGGCCGAGCGGATGGTGGTCCACGAAGACCAACTGGTGATCCGGCCCCGCCCCGGCCTCCCGCAATCGGTCATGGCCACGCCGTTTGGCCAGCTCAGAGTCTCGGGCTGCGGTCCACGGCCCGGCCAACTCGGGGATCGGTGCACCCAGGTGTTCCTTGGAGGTCCCGCACAGGGCAGCATCAGAGCAGGCCGCGCGGGCCCAACCTGACTTCACCCTCCAGATGATCCCGCGCGGCTCTTCGCCTCCGGCACCAGGGCGGCTGCCGGAGCCTGACCACCGATACCCCGATCACTCAGGCCCGGGCCGGTGCACCATTCCCGGTCGAGGATGCTGAAGACTTCGGAGTCACGCCAGCCGTCCCGGATCCGCGCGGTGTGCCGGTGTCGGCCCTCGTGGGTCATGCCGAGCTTGCCCAGCACCCGGGCCGACGCGACGTTGCGAGGATCGCAGGTCGCATAGATCCGGTGCAGTCCCATCAGCCCAAACCCTCTGCCGAGAAGTTCCCCGCCGATGGCTGTGCCCACGCCTCGGCCCCACAGCCGAGGATGGACGAGATAGGAGATCTCGCCCTGGCGGTGGGCCAGGCTACGGACCTTCAACTCGCCGATGCCGACGAGTTCACCGTCGAGGCAGGCCGCATACACGAACCTCGTCTGCGGGGACTGCAACCGGGCATCCACCGCGCCTTGGACGAAGTCCCGCGTCTGTACCTCGGTGTTCGGCCCCCACGCCTGGTAGCGGCAAGCCTCCGGCAGGCTGGCGAAGGCATGTACAGCGTGGCAGTCACCGACAACGAGCTCGCGCATAGTCACCGAGGTTTCGTTCACGAGCCGATCTTCTCAGGCCGGCATCGCCGAATACCAGCACTCAAATCGCGGGGCTCCTACACGATCAAGATCGCGTCATTGTCGTGCGGCTACTCGTAAACCCCGGCGCGCCGGGGTTTACGGCGCTGAGTGCGGGTCGCGCGCAGCCGCGCAGGGCAGGCCCGATACGGTGCCGGAGGAGTTCGGCACCGCGATCGCCCGTCGGCTCGCCGGCCTGCCCGACGCATCACGCGACTTCGCCGAGGTGGTGGCGGTCAGCGGCCGCGCGCTGGCTGTACGGGAGGCACGGCAGCTGGTCGGGGAACCCGGCGGCTCAGGACGGGGTGGCCCGCTTGCCGCCGCGCTCGGTTCCGGGCTGGTAATCGTCGCCGACCGAACCGTGATGCCCCGCCACGACCTGGTGCGCGAGGCGGTGCTCGCGGCCATGCCCGACCGGACCGTACGTACCCTGCATCGCCGCTTCGCGGAGCACCACCCGGGTGCCGGGCAGGCCCTGCCGGCGGCGCCCCGCGCCCGGGCGGCGGCGACCCGCGGAGACGTTGCCGGCGCGCTGATCCTGATCACGGCCGCGGAGCAACCGGCCACCGCCGGCCCCCAGGACGCGGGCGACCTGGCCGTGCTCGCCTTCCGCACCATGCTCCCTGAGCAGACCGAACGGCTCGACGTCGGCCGGCGCTGCTTGTCCTTGCTCTGATGCTCCCTGGCCAACACCAGACTGACGGCCGGCGAGCCCGCGGCGCGCGAGGCCGGAGCAGCGCTCGAACGCGCCGGGGCATGCGCCGACAGGGACGCCCTCGTCCCTGAGGTTCCCCTCGTAGCGTGGAGTCCGTGACAGCAGGGGATGTTGGTTGTCATGGCGGAGAAGCGTCGCAAGTTCACGGCGGAGTTTCGTGAGGGGGCGGTACGGATCGTGACGGAGACCGGGAAGCCGGTCCCCGAGGTCGCGGAGGACCTGGGGATCAACGAGACGACGCTGGCGAGCTGGGTCTCGCGGGCAAAGCGGGCCGGGAAGGCGACCGTCGAGGACAGGGACGCGTTGATCGCGCGGCTGACGGCGGAGAACGCGGCGTTGAAGAAGGAGAACAAGGAGCTGGGCATGGAGCGCGATGTCCTCAAACGCTGCATGGTCCTGTGGGTGAAGTAGCTGCGGCGGACCCGGCCGCCGTGGCCGGGGTGATCAGCGACAACAGGACCGGGCACGGCATCCCGCACACCGCCTCGTGCCGCGCCCTCGGCGTGAGCGAACCGAGACGGAGACGGCGACCGGGACACCAGGCGCCCCCAGGGCGCCGGACCCGGCGTCGGATTCCCACGCGTCGTGCCCGACGACCCCGAACAGGACGACCAGCCAGTACACGACGACGACGGCCAGCGCGACGCTGAAGATCCCGGCGGGGAATCCCAGGGCGGCGTCGATGAACTCGTCCACCGGTCCCGCCCCTTCGCTCTCGACCGCATGCCGGGCCGGGCGCCGGGCGGGACCCGGCACCGGGCGGGACTGCGCACCCGGCACCGGGACCGTCCCCCGTGTCCCCCTGCAGCCATCCTGGCAAGGGGGCACGGCCCTCGGCACTGCCGGACACCAGCAGTCTTTACGGCATCTTGATGCCGAATGCAGGCTGGACGTGACGGTCTGCCAACCTTGACCGCTGTACGTCAAGAACGCGCAGGCAACGCATCAAGATGCAGGAGATTCCGTGGCAGGGCGGGAAATACCCGAGGACTATCTCGACGGCTTCGTCCGGATCCTCACCGAGGTCTGCGGGACCGGCCGTCGGCTCACGCGCGAAGAGCTGGAGTCGCGCCGGGCGGTGGGCGAGCGGGCCGCCGAGGCCGGTTTCGGGCTTCGGCCCCTGGTCCGCCAGTACCTCTCGACGACCCGTACCGCCTGTCCCGACCTGCCCCGCGCACCCGTCGACCGGGTACTCGCCGCCGTCGAGCAGGTGGTCGACGCACTCGCCGAAGGGCACGAGCGGGCGCAGTCGGCGGCCGTACGGAAGGAGGAGGCGGCCCGGAGGGAGTTCATCGACGACCTCCTGTACGGCCGCAGCGATCCCGGGCGTCTCGCCGAGCGCGCGGAGCGGTTCGGGCTGCTGCTCTCCCACACGCACGCGGTCGCGGTCGCCGAGGGGCCGCAGGCGTACGACGACGCCCACCCGGCGGTCCGGCGGGTCGAGCGGGCGCTGGTGGGACGGTTCGGGAACCGGCGCATCCTGCTCACCACCAAGGAGGGCCGCCTCATCTGCGTGGCTCCGGGCGACCAGGACGACGTCCTCATGTACTTCGCCGAGCAGACGCACGCGGGGACCGACGGCGGCCGGGTGGCCATCGGCCGCCCGCACGCGGGCGCGGGCGGGGTCGTCCACTCCTACGAGGAGGCGCTGAACGCGCTCGAACTGGCCGGCCGCATGAGCCTGGACGACCCGGTGCTGCGCGCCTCCGAACTGCTGGTGTACCCGGTCCTGACTCGGGACCGGCAGGCCATGGCCGATCTGGTGCTGAGCACGCTCGGGCCGTTGACGCGGGCGCGGGGCGGGGCCGGCCCGATGCTCGACACGCTGATCGCCTATTTCGACTCCGGCTGCAACGCGACCGAGGCGGCGCGGCGGCTGAGCCTGAGCGTGCGGGCGTTCACCTACCGCCTGGAGCGGATCCACCAGTTCACCGGCGCCGACCCGGCCGACCCGGCCCACCGCTACACGCTCCAGACCGCTGTCATCGGCGCCCGCCTCCTCGACTGGCCCGCCAAGGACCTGTGACCTCGCCGAGGGGCCGCCGGAGCCCCCGGCACGGGTTCAGAGTTCGACGAGGGTGATCTCCGTGGCCTTGAGGCCGGCCCAGATGTCGGTGCCGTCGGCGAGGGCGAGCTCGGTGGCGGCCTGGGGGGTGATCTCGGCGATGAGGTCCGGGGTCCGGTCCGAGGTGATCAGGATGCGCAGGCGGCTGCCGACGACGGTCATCTCGCGGACGGTGCCGGGCCACACGTTGCGGGGGCTGCCGGTGGGCTTGTCCCGGTGGAGGGAGACGGACTCGGGGGCGATGATCGCCAGTGCCCTGGCGCCCTCGGGGAGCGGGTCGGCGGCGACCAGGATGCCGCCCGTAGCGAGGGTGAGGCCCTCGCGGGTGGCGGTGCAGGGCCAGGCGTTGCGGCCGAGCATGCGGGCCACCCACGGGGAGCGGGGGTGGCGGGCGACCTCGGCGGGCGGGGCGTCCTGGAGGGTGCGGCCGTCGGCGAGGACGAGGACCCGGTCGGCGAGCGAGACGGCTTCGACCGGGTCGTGGGTGACGATGAGGCAGACCCCGCCGAAGCCGGCGAGGTGGCGGCGCAGGGTGTGGCGTACGTGGGCGCGGGTGGTCTGGTCGAGGGCTGCGAGGGGTTCGTCGAGGAGCAGCAGGCGGGGACGGGCCGCGAGGGCGCGGGCGAGGGCGACGCGCTGGGCCTGGCCGCCGGAGAGTTCGGCGGGCTTGCGGTGGGCGAGGTGGCCGACGCCGAGCCGGTCGAGCCAGCGGCGGGCCTCCGTGCGGGCCTCGGCCTTCGGCATGCCGTGTGCGCGGAGCCCGTAGGCGGTGTTGGCGAGGGCGTTCAGGTGCGGGAAGAGCGCGCCGTCCTGCGGGACCCAGGCGACCTGCCGTTTGTGCGGGGGCAGGGCGGTCACGTCGAGGTCGCCGAGCCTGAGTTCGGCGTGGGCGCGCGGGGTCAGGCCGAGGAGGGCCCGGAGCAAGGTGGTCTTGCCGGCGCCGTTCTCGCCGACGACGGCGATGGTGGTGCCCGGTTCGGCGTCCAGCGTGAGCTCGTTGAAGCCGGTCACCTCCGCGTGCAGCGACCAGGGCTCGCTCCGGTGCGGGGGGGCCGGCGGTTCGGTGGTGGCCAGGACCGCGGCGGCCGGCTCCGGCTTGGCGGTGGCGGCGCGGGGGCGGCCGATCGCGCCGGTCCAGCGGCCGCGCAGGGCGACGAGGACGCCCATGGCGATCGCCAGCAGGAGCAGGGAGACGGAGGTGGCGGCCTCGGGGGCGTCCTGGAGGAGCAGGTAGACCTGGAGCGGCAGGGTCTGGGTCTCGCCCGGCAGGTTTCCTGCGAAGGTGATCGTGGCACCGAACTCGCCGAGCGCGCGGGCCCACGCGAGGGCCGCTCCGGCGACGAGACCGGGGGCGACCATCGGGAGGGTGACGGTGAAGAACACCCGGACCGGGGAGGCGCCGAGGGAGGACGCGGTCTCCTCGTAGGTGGGCTTGAGACCCGCGAGGGTGCCCTCCAGGCTGATGATGAGGAACGGCATCGCGACGAAGGTCGCGGCGAGGACCGCGCCGGAGGTGTGGAACGGGAAGACGATCCCGAAGGTGTCCTCCAGCCAGGGGCCGAGCAGTCCGCGCCGTCCGAAGCCGAGGAGGAGGGCGACACCGCCGACGGTCGGGGGCAGCACCATCGGCAGCAGGACCAGGGACCGTACGAGGGTCTTGCCGGGAAACTCCACCCGGGCCAGCAGCCACGCCAGGGGCACGCCCAGGACCAGGGAGAGGCCGAGCGCGGCGAAGGAGACGATCAGCGACAGCTTGAGCGCTTCGACCACGCCCGGACTGGTCAGGTGCGTGACGAGTTCGCTCCACTGGGTGCGTACCAGGATGCCGACGAGGGGCAGCAGCAGGAACGCGATGGCCAGCAGCGCGGGCAGCGCCAGGGCGATGGAGGGGCGGGTGCCGGATATCCGGCGGCCACGGAGCATGCGGGGCGGTCCTCGGCGGGAGTCGGGGCGGGGCGCGGTGAGCGGCCTGGGGGCGGCGAGCGGCCTGGGGCTGGGGGCGCGGCGAGCCGTCTGGGGGCCACCCGCGGGGCGGCCCCCGTCCGGCGTGCCGGCCGGGCCGGCTACGGCTTCTGGAAGCCCGCGTCCTGGAGGTACTTCTGGCCCTCGGGACCGGAGAGCCACGTCACGAAGACATCGGCCGCGGCGGGGTTCTTCGAGCCCTTGAGGGAGGCGGCCGGGTAGGAGGCGACCGCGTTCTGGTCGTCGGGGATGTCCACGGCCACGACCTTGTCCTTGGCGGTGGCGGCGTCCGTCTTGTAGACCAGGCCGGCGTCGGCCTCGCCGAGCTCGACCTTGGACAGTACGGCCCGCACGTTGGGTTCCTGGGAGACCGGCTTCACGTCGATCTTCTGGGCGTCGAGGATCTGCTTCGAGTAGCGGCCGGCCGGGACCTCGGGTGCGGCGAGCACGACCTTGACCTTGGTGTCGGCGAGGTCCTTCAGGTTGTCGATCTTGTAGGGGTTCCCCTTGCCGGTGGCGATGACCAGACGGTTCCTGGCGATGACCTTCGGGTCGTTCGTGTCACCCTTCAGCCCGTCCATGGTCTTGGTGTCGGCCGTGACGAGTACGTCGGCGGGCGCGCCCTGCTTGACCTGCGCGGCCAGCTCCTGCGAACCGGCGAAGGAGAAGGTGACCTTCGTGCCCGGGTGCGTCTTCTCGTACTCGGCGCCCGCCGCCTTGAAGACGTCGGTGAGGGAGGCCGCGGCCAGGACCGTCAGGTTCGCCTTCGGGACCCCCGACGCGGAGCCGGCGGCGCTTGCGGAGCTCGTGGCGCCCTTGCCGTCGTTGCCGGAGCAGGCCGCCAGCACCGGGATCAGGAGCGCACCTGCGAGCAGGCCGGCGGCGGTGCGGCGGGTGATGTGGATTCGGGGCATGGTCGCGGTTTCTCCTGGGCTGAATGGGGACCGGCCCGCGAGCGGGGCGGGCCGGCACCGCACGGAAGGGACGGAGGGACTGCCCGGTCAGGTCCGGTCGATGTGCACGCTCGTGGATTTCACCCGGACCGTGGCCTGCATTCCGACCTCCAATCCCATTTCCTCGACGGCTTCCCGGGTCAGCAGGGAGACCAGCCGGTGGGGGCCCGCCTGGATTTCCGCCTGGGCCACCACGTCACCGAGTTTGACGGCCGTGATGATGCCGGGAAAGGAGTTCCGGACGGAGCTGTGGATCGACTCGTCGTCGTACTGGACGCGCTGTGCGAGACCGACGGCGAACGCCGCCGGGTCCCGTCCGTCGATGAGGCGGCGCCCCGCGCCTTCACCGCCCTCCCGGTGGGTGGGGACCTTGCCGGCGTCGGCCCAGCGGCGTGCGGTGTCGGGGCTCACACCGAGCAGACGTGCGGCCTGACCCACGGTGTAGTGCTGCATGTGCGACACGTTGGGGAGGGATAGTCCGCATCTGCAATGTGACCATGCCTCTGCCTATCAGAAGCAGATGCGACGAGGCGAGCCGAAATCCCCCGAACGAGTGGGGTCCGACGTCCCGAATTGTCATGACGTTCGACCGGGCCGAAAACGCCATGCCCTCTCGGCCATTCACCTGGCGTATGAGATGAGTCCCCGCACGGAGCTGCATTTCCGCGGCTAGCGTGACCCGTGTGACGGCCGACGGGTCGCTTTCCCCCGCCGATCAGAGTGAGGCGCTCCTTCCATGAGCCTGAGCATCCGCAACCAGATCGCGGGCCCCGTCACCGATGTCGCGACCGGCGGTGCCATGGGCTCCGTCAAGGTCTCCGTCGAGGGCGGTGAGCTGACCGCCGCGATCACCAAGGACGCCGTCGAGGCACTCGGCCTCGCCACCGGCTCCTCCGTCGTCGCCCTGATCAAGGCGACCGAGGTCTCCCTCTCCGTCTGATCACCCCGCACCCCGCGCCGGGGCCGGCCGCGGTCCGCCACGTCGTGCCGCACCTGTACGGGCATCCCCCTGGAAGCGGGTAGCGACCGGACGCGCCGGTGCCTTTCGGCCGGTACGGCGAAGGGGACGTCCCCGCCGGCGCTCTAGCGGGTGGCGAGCCGCTCCAGCAGGGCGGCGCTCCGGGCCAGCAGCGCCCGCTCGTCATCCGTGAGCTCGGCCTCGATGGCCTGGGCGAGCCAGCCGGCCCTGCGGCCGCGCTCGGCTTCGAGGGCGGTCCGGCCCGCGTCCGACAGCTCGACCAGCGACTTGCGGCCGTCCGTGGGGTGCGCCCGGCGCGTGATCAGGTCCTGTTCCATGAGCAGCCCCACCGCCCGGGCCATCGACTGGGGGCGTACGCGCTGATCGGCGGCGAGGTCGCTGGTGGTCATGGCGCCGTTGCGGTCGAGTGCACCGAGCACCGCGGCCTGGCCCAGCGGGATGCGGTCCTCGTTCTTGACGCGTCGGGTGAGTTTGCCCATCGCGGTGCGCAGTTCTGCGGCGATGGCGGCGGCTTCCGAGGTGGGCATACGGCACTTTACCCCGCTGTACAGCATGGCTGCGCACCTGACCTGCACAGCCATGCTGTACAGCAATGCTGTTCAGCAAAACTGCACAGCATTGCTGTACGGTTTGGGCTTGTCGGGCCCAGCGCCAGCGCTGTCGCAGCCGGGGCCCGGCACATGACAACGGGGAGGAACCACCATGTCCGCACAGGCAGCCGGGACCGTCGACGCCCGCATCGAGACCGTCACCGCACGCCGGATCATCGACAGCCGGGGCAACCCCACGGTCGAGGTCGACGTCGTCCTCGCGGACGGGTCCCTGGGGCGGGCGGCCGTCCCCTCCGGCGCCTCCACCGGCGCCCGGGAGGCCGTGGAACTGCGCGACGGAGACCCCGCGCGCTGGCACGGCAAGGGCGTCGACCGCGCGGTCGCCCACGTCAACGGGGAGATCGCGGCGTCCGTGCGCGGCCGGGACGCGGCGGACCAGGCGGGTCTCGACGCCGCGCTGGTCGACCTCGACGGCACCGCCACGAAGTCGCGGCTCGGCGCCAACGCGATCCTCGGCGTCTCCCTCGCCGCCGCCAAGGCCGCCGCGGCGGCCCACCGCCAGCCCCTCTACCGCTACCTCGGCGGCGCCGACGCCCACCTCCTGCCGCTGCCGATGATGAACATCGTCAACGGCGGCGCCCACGCCGACAATCCGCTGGACTTCCAGGAGTTCATGATCGCGCCCGTGGGCGCGGACACCTTCGCCGAAGCCGTCCGCATGGGCAGCGAGGTCTTCCACACCCTGCGCCGCGACCTGCTGGCCGCCGGGCACTCCACGGGCGTCGGCGACGAGGGCGGCTTCGCGCCCGCGCTGCGTACCGCCGAGGAGGCGCTCGACTTCGTGGTGGCCGCCATCGAGCGCACCGGCTACCGCCCGGGCACGGACATCGGCCTGATCATGGACCCGGCGTCGTCGGAGTTCTTCCGCGACGGGGTGTACGACTACGCCGGCGAGGGGGTGCGCCGCACCCCCTCCGAGAACGCCGACTACCTGGCCAAGCTCATCGACGCCTACCCGATCGTGTCCGTCGAGGACCCGATGGCGGAGAACGACCTGGACGGCTGGCGCGAGCTGACCGCCCGCGTCGGCGACCGCTGCCAGCTCACCGGCGACGACGTGTTCTGCACCAACGAGACGCTGCTGCGCGAGGGCATCCGCACCGGCGTCGGCAACTCGATCCTGGTGAAGGTCAACCAGATCGGGACCCTGACCGAGGCCCTGTCCGCGGTGGCCACGGCCCACGAGGCGGGCTGGACGGCTGTCATGTCGCACCGCTCGGGCGAGACGGAGGACACCACCATCGCGGATCTGGCGGTGGCGACCGGCTGCGGCCAGATCAAGACCGGCTCGCTCTCCCGCTCCGACCGCACGGCGAAGTACAACCAACTGATCCGGATCGAAGAGGAACTGGGCGACTCGGCACGCTACGCGGGCCGCTCCGCACTGCGCCGGGCGTGACCGGCCGGCGGACGTAGCGACCACGCGGGCCCCCGATCACGGTCGGGGGCCCGCGTGGTCGCAGAACGGGGAGGGCGTGAACGCCACCCCGCGTCCGTCGGCGTCCGGTTCGTGCCGCTCGGCGGGAAAGGCGTCCACGGTCAGGGTGCCCGTGCCCGCGTGCCACCGCACGCCGGACCGACGCCAGATCGTCCGCATCGAGCCGGAGCAGCAACATTTGGCCCACACCGTGGCGCTCACACCGGGGGAACGGGCGATGTGCGGGCCGGTTTACACACGGCACCCGCGGGGCGTGATCGCCCGGTAATGCGGTCTTCCTACGGTCTTGGCCGTGGGGATCTCCCCACTCCTGCCGCGGCTCACCCTGCTCGCGCGGGGCGAGGACGGTGGCCCTGGGAAGGGAGTCTCGGTGACGACGCCGGATGCGAAGGCGGAGAGCGTACGGACGGTCTGCTCGTACTGCGGAGTCGGCTGCGGCATCCTGCTCGGCATCGGCCGGGACCCCGCCACCGGCCGGCGGACCGCCGAGAAGGTCTCCGGGGACAAGAGCCACCCGACGAACTCCGGGCGGCTCTGCACGAAGGGCTCGACCAGCGCCGACATGATGGCCGCCGCCGGGCGGGCCACCACGGCGCTGGTCCGCGCCGAGCGCGGCGCCGAGCCCGTGGAGACGCACGTGGACTCGGCGATCACCGCCGTCGCCGGTCGGCTGCGTACGATCCTCGACGAGCACGGCCCCGACGCGCTGTCCTTCTACGTCTCCGGGCAGATGTCGCTGGAGGCGCAGTACCTGGCGAACAAGCTGGCGAAGGGGTTCGTGCGGACGAACCAGATCGAGTCCAACTCCCGCCTGTGCATGGCCAGCGCCGGCTCCGGCTACAAGCTCTCGCTGGGCGCGGACGGACCCCCCGGCTCCTACCGGGACTTCGACCGGGCCGACGCCTTCTTCGTGATCGGCGCGAACATGGCCGACTGCCATCCGATCCTGTTCCTGCGGATGATGGACCGGGTCAAGGCGTCCGGCGCGAAACTGATCGTCGTCGACCCGCGCCGCAACGCCACCGCGGAGAAGGCCGACCTGTTCCTGCAGATCGAACCGGGAACGGACCTGGCGCTGCTGAACGGGCTGCTGCACCTGCTGGTGGAGGACGGGCACACGGACGAGACGTTCATCGCCGAGTTCACGGACGGCTGGGAGGAGATGCCCGGCTTCCTGGCGGGCTACCCGCCGGCGAGGGTCGCCGAGATCACCGGGATACCGGAGGCGGACATCCGGCGGGCCGCGCGGTGGATCGGCGAGGCCGGCGAGTGGATGAGCTGCTGGACCATGGGGCTCAACCAGTCCACGCACGGCACCTGGAACACCAACGCCCTGGTCAACCTCCACCTCGCCACAGGGGCGATCTGCCGCCCCGGCTCCGGCCCCTTCTCGCTGACCGGCCAGCCGAACGCGATGGGCGGCCGGGAGATGGGCTACATGGGCCCGGGACTGCCCGGCCAGCGATCCGTCCTCGTGGACGAGGAGCGCGCCTTCGTCGAGGAGCTGTGGGGCATCGAGGCCGGAACGCTGCGCACCGAGGTGGGGCGCGGGACGGTGGAGATGTTCGAGCGGATGGCCGCCGGCGACATCAAGGCGTGCTGGATCATCTGCACCAACCCGGTCGCCTCGGTCGCCAACCGCAAGTCCGTCATCGCCGGCCTGGAGGCCGCCGACCTGGTCATCACGCAGGACGTGTTCGCCGAGACGGAGACGAACGCGTACGCCGACGTGGTGCTGCCCGCCACGCTGTGGGCGGAGTCCGACGGCGTCATGATCAACTCGGAGCGGAACCTCACCCTCGTCCAGGGCGTCGTCGATCCGCCCGGGCAGGCGCTGCCGGACTGGCAGCTGATCGCCCGCGTCGCCCGCGCGATGGGCTTCGCCGAAGCCTTCACCTACGCGAGCGCCGAGGAGGTCTTCGACGAGCTCAAGCGGGCCTGGAACCCGAAGACCGGCTGGGACCTGCGCGGCATCGGCTACCGGCGCCTGCGCGGGACCCCCGTCCAGTGGCCGGCCCCGTCCGAGGACGGCGACGACCGCAACCCGATCCGCTACCTCAACGACGGCGTCAGCCAGACCCTCCTGGAGCGCGCGGACGGGACCCGGCCCAGGCTGGCCTTCCCCACGGCCACCGGCCGCGCCCGGTTCTTCGGACGCCCTCACCTGCCCGCCTCCGAACTCCCCGACGACGAGCATCCGTTCGTGCTGAACACCGGCCGTCTACAGCACCAGTGGCACACCCTCACCAAGACCGGCAAGGTGGCCAGGCTCAACAAGCTGAACCCGGGCCCGTTCGTCGAGCTCCATCCCGAGGACGCCGCCGCGATGGGTGCCGAGGACGGGGACCCCATCGAGGTCGCCTCCCGGCGCGGTCGCGCCGTCCTGCCCGCCGTCGTCACCGATCGCGTACGCCCGGGGAACTGCTTCGCGCCGTTCCACTGGAACGACCTGTTCGGGGAGTACCTCAGCATCAACGCCGTCACCAACGACGCCGTCGACCCGGTCTCGTTCCAGCCCGAGTTCAAGGCCTGCGCCGTGGCGCTGCGCGTGGTGGCCGCCCGGGAGCCCGAGGAGGCCGTTGCCGTGCCCGCGCCTGCCACCCCGTCCGTCGCACCCGTCGCACCCGTCGCGCCCGTCGTGGCACAGCAGTCGCAGGCCGGAGGCGCGACCACGGCCGTGACCGCCCTCACCACCCTCTTCGGCCTCACCGACCTCACCGGACCGGCGCTGGAGGAGCCGGAGCGCACGTACCTCTCCGGATTCCTGTCGGGCGTCACCCTGGCACCGCCCGGCGGCGTCCCGGTACTGCCGGCGACCGCGCCCTTCGCCCCCGCGACGGCGCGGTGGGTGGACGGCGTGCTGGCCGGCATGTTCTCCCGCACGGACGCGCCCACCACGGCCTCCGCCCCCGCCTCCCCCGAAGTCGTCACGACCCGGAAGCTCATCGTGCTGTGGGCCTCGCAGACCGGTAACGCCGAGGAGTTCGCCGCCGGCGCGGCCGCCCGTCTCACCGAGACCGGGCATGCCCCGTCCCTGCTCTCCATGGCCGGCTTCACCCCCGCGCAGCTCACCACCGACAGCGATCTGCTGATCGTCACCAGCACCTTCGGCGACGGCGACAGTCCCGACAACGGCGCCGGCTTCTGGCAGGGGCTCGCCGCCCCCGATGCCGCCCGGCTGGAGGGCCTGCGCTACGCCGTGCTGGCGTTCGGCGACTCCAGCTACGACGACTTCTGCGGCCACGGCCGCCGCCTGGACGAACGCCTCGCGGAACTCGGTGCCACCCGCCTGCACCCCCGCACCGACTGCGAACCCGACTACGACGAAGCCACCGGGCAGTGGCTCGACCGGATCACCGCAGCCCTCGCCGCCCCGGCCGACCGGCAGCCCGCGCCGGTCGTCACCACAGGTGCGGCGGCGCCCCCTCCGGCGGGGTCCGTGGCCGCACCGGCCGCCGCGCGGCCCGCCGCGTCCGGCGGCTACTCCAAAGCCTCCCCGTTCGCGACCCTGCTGATCGGGAACCGGCTGCTCAGTCTGCCCGGATCACAAAAGGAGGTGCGGCAGTTCGCCTTCGACACCCGCGACGGCGAGCTCGCCTACGAGCCCGGAGACGCCCTCGGCGTATGGCCGGCCAACGGCGCGGGCCTCGTGGCCGAATGGCTCGCCCTCACCGGCCTCGACCCCGACGAGGGCATCGCCTTCCCCGACGGTGCGCACCTCCCCCTCCGCGAGGCACTGCGGACCCGCTTCGACATCGCCCGCGTCACCCCGGAACTCCTCAGGTTCGTCGCCGCCCGCACCGGAGAACGAGACCTCCAACGGCTGCTGCGCCCGGACAACAAGGGCGAGCTGGCCAAATGGAGCTGGGGACGGCAGGCCGCCGACGTCATCGGCGCCTTCCCCGTCCGGGCCTCCACCGCCGAGTGGACCGGCGTCCTCAAGCGGCTCCAGCCCCGCCTGTACTCGATCTCCTCCAGCCCGCTCGCGCACCCGGGGGAGGTCCGCCTGACGGTGTCCGTCGTCCGCTACACCAACGACGCGGGCCGGGACCGCATGGGCGTCTGCTCCACCTATCTGGCGGACTGCGCCGACGACGGCCCCGTACAGGTGTTCGTCCAGCGTTCGCCGCACTTCCGCCCGCCCGCCGGATCGGCCACACCCATGATCATGGTCGGCCCGGGCACCGGTGTCGCACCGTTCATCGGGTTCCTCGAAGACCGCCTGGCGAAGCGGCACACCGGCCCCAACTGGCTGTTCTTCGGCGAGCAGCGCGAGGCCACCGACTTCTACCACCGTGAGACGCTGGCGGCCTTCCGCTCCTCCGGCCACCTCGACCGGCTCGACGTCGCCTTCTCTCGCGATCAGCGCAACAAGATCTACGTACAGGACCGGATGCGCGAGCACGGCCCGCGTCTGTGGCGGTGGCTGCGGGACGGCGCGCACTTCTACGTCTGCGGCGACGCGGGCCGTATGGCCAAGGACGTGGACCGGGCCCTGCACGAGATCATCGCGGCGCACGGCGGCATGGACGAGGATTCGGCCGCCGCGTACGTCCGGCAGATGGCCGGCGACAAACGCTACGTCCGTGACGTCTACTGACCCGCCCCCCGTGCGTCCCCCGCCCCGCGACCGGACCTCGTTCGACGGGCGGGACGTACGTCAATGATCCCGATCGAGGACCTCACCCCCGGGTCCCGCCCCGCAGCCGTTCGGCGAACGCCCGCGCGGCGGCCAGGTCCCCGGCGTTCGGCCGCTGTTTGTTGATGCCGCCGACGAGCTTGAAGGGCGCCCACGTGTCGAACGCCCGGCAGGAGAAGCTCCCGTCCACCTCGAAGCCCTTGCCTTCGAGGAGCCGGACCAAGGGGCGGGTGAAAGGCGCGAACGGCTTCTCGGGGAGCCCGCTCGTGGCGAACACGAACGCCCGGCCCCGCCCGGCGGGAAGTGCCTCGACGAAGTCGGTCAGGCGGGGGTGGAGCCTGCCGTGGAAGACGCCCGAGCCGAATCCCACGAGGTCGGCACCGGCCGGCTCCGCCGGGCCGGCCTCCTCGGGGGAGACGACCTTCGCGCCCAGTACCAGGGCCATGGTGTCGGCGACACGACGCGTATTGCCGTGCGACACGGAGGCGCACACGATGACTGCCTTCATCCCGTCGATCCCTTCTCTGGCTTCTGCAGGGGGGACAAGGCAGCGGCGCCGGACGTGACACCCGCGCGATGTGACGGCGGCCACACCCTGACGGCGCCCCCTCCGGGGCCCGGTCCCGGTCGGCGGTGCCGCCGGTAAAGGATGTCGTCCCGGGTAGGCGGGAGGAGGATGGGGCCGACGGGCGAGCGGGGACCGGGTCGTCGGGTCCGAGACCTGCCGCAGCGGGCGAAGGAGGTCCGGTCATGGTCACGTCCGAGCCGTTGCGGGCCGGGCCCGGCCCCGTGGGAGTGGTTCCCTCCGAGGCCGGCGGCCTGCTGGACGTGCTGAGCGTGGCCGCGGTGGTCCTGGACGCCGAGGGGCGGATCACGCTCTGGAGCCCCCAGGCACAGGACCTCTTCGGCTGGTCGCCCGAGGACGCGCTGGGCCGCCACGCGGCCGGGCTGCTGGTCGCCGACGAGTACGTCGACCTGGTACTGGAGCTGTTCGCCAAGGTCATGGCGGGTGGCGGCGCCTGGGCGGGCGTCTTCCCCGTGCGCCACAAGGACGGCTCCTCGCGCCTGGTGGAGTTCCGCAACATGCGGTTGGAGGACGAACACGGCGGCGTGTACGCACTGGGGATCGCCTGCGACGAGACCGTCCTGCGGGGCGTGGAGCGCGACCTGGCGCTGTCCGTGCCGTTGGTGGCGCAGTCCCCGCTCGGGCTGGCGGTGCTGGACACGGGCCTGCGGTACGTCCTGGTCAACCCGATGCTGGAGCGGATCAACGGCCTGCCCGCCGAGAAGCTCCTGGGCCGTACGCCCCACGAGGCACTGCCGTTCCTGGACACGGACACGATCGAAGCCTCCATGCGCCAGGTCCTGGACACCGGCGTACCGCTGCTGGACCAGTACGGCATCGGGCGCACACCCGCGGACCCGGACCATGAGCATGCCTGGTCGGGCTCGTACTACCGGCTGGAGGACCCCGGCGGGCGGGTGATCGGTGTCGCCCTGGCGGTCGTGGACGTCACCGACAGCTACCGCGCGGCCCGGGAGGCCACCGAGGCCCGCAGGCGCCTCGGCCTCATCGCCCGGGCGTCGGTGACCGTCGGCACCACCCTGGACCTGGAGCGCACGGCCCGCGAGCTCGCCGACCTCGTCGTGGCCGACCTGGCCGACCTCGCCTCGGTCGACGTCCTCGACTCCGTGCTGGGGGGCGGCGTGGCGACGACGCCCGGACCCCGGACGGGGCAGGCGCTCTTCATGGCCCTCGCGGTGGCGACGTCCTACGGGACGGACGCCGTCCGCGCCGCGGACCCGGTGGGCGAGCGCACCACGTATCCGGCCGAGCGCCTGGTCACCCGCTGCGTGAGCACCGGGCGCCCCGTCCTGGTGCCGCGGATCACCGGGGCGGACCTGGCGCGCATCGCGCGCGACGAGGCCGCCGCGGACCTCCTCCGCCGGGAGGGCGCGCACTCCTACCTGGCCGTACCGCTGACCGCCCGCGGACAGGTCCTCGGCGCCGTCGGCCTCCTGCGCACCCGCAATCCGCTCCCCTTCGACCAGGACGATGTCACCCTGGCCGGCGAGCTGGCCACCCGCGCCGCCATCGCCATCGACAACGCCCGCTGGTACCAGCACGCCACCGACACCGCCCTGACCCTCCAGCGACATCTCCTCCCCCACCCCCCGCCGCGTGCCGCCGGTCTCCAGATCGCCTACCGCTACCAGCCCGCGGTGGCGGCCAGCGGGATCGGCGGCGACTGGTTCGACGCGATCCGTCAGCCCGGGGACAAGACCGCCCTCGTGGTCGGCGACGTGATGGGACACGGTGTCCACGCCGCCGCCACCATGGGTCAACTGCGCACGGCCACCCGTACCCTGGCGGACCTCGGTCTCGACCCGGCACGGGTCCTGCGCCACCTCGACCACATCACCGCCGAACTCGACGGGACCATGGCGACCTGTGTCTACGCCACCTGGGACCCGCACCGCTCGCGCTGCCGCGTCGCCCTCGCGGGCCACCCGCCCCCGGTCGTCGTCAGGTCGGGGCAGGCGCCGGCGCTGGCCGACCTTCCGGCCGGGGTGCCGCTCGGCGCGGGCGGCCTCGGCGACGCCGGGTTCACGTCCACCGTCCTCGACCTGCTGCCCGGTGACCGGCTGGTCCTCTACACCGACGGTCTCGTCGAAACCCGTGACGAGGCCCTGGACGACCGCCTCGACCTGCTCCTCAGCCTCCTCGCCGATCCGGATCTCCCCCCGGAGGCGACCTGCGACCGCCTCCTGGCCGCCCTGCGTCACCGTGACGCCACCGACGACGTAGCCCTCGTCATCGCGCGGGTACTCCCCCGTCCGCCCACCACCGGGGCGCGCCCGCACTGAACGGCGCTCCATCGGCGGTCGGTGGTGCCCCGGGCGCCGTGCGCGGGGCGCGGCGACGCCCCTAAGGTGTGAGGGCAGCTGGTTCGCCCCGTCCGCCAGGCGGGATGCGTCGCAAGAGGGAACCCGGTGGGAATCCGGGACTGCCCCGCAGCGGTGAGCGGGAACGACCGCCGTCATACGCACTGGGACCGGACAACGGTCCTGGGAAGCGACGGCCAGTAGGTGCCCGCCGGCGGAAGCAGGAGTGCCGGCAGGTGTGCCCGTGAGTCCGAAGACCTGCCGCTGCCCGTACGCGAAGACCGCGTACGGAGATCCCGATGGCCTCGTGGGCGGGCCGGCGGCAGCGGGCGCCTCGCGCGGCCCGCCGCTCCTGCGCGTCCGCGTCCGGCCCGTCGGGACCGCATCCGCACGACTCGCGAAGGAGAGTTCCGTGACCGCGGACATCACCACGGGCACCCGGGCCCACAAGTCATCTGCCGACTCCCGTGTCACCCTCGCCCACATCATGAGCGAGCACGACACCAACCTCTACGGGACCATCCACGGCGGTGTGGTCATGAAGCTGATCGACGACGCGGCCGCCGCCTCCGCGGGCCGCCATGCCGACGGTCCCGCCGTGACGGTGTCCGTGGACCGCATGACCTTCCTGGCCCCCGCCCGCGCGGGCGACCTCCTCACCGTCCACGCCACACTGGACCGCGCCGGCCGGACCTCCATGACCGTCGCCGTACGGGTCACCGCGGAACGCTGGAACGCGACGACCAGCCCGGCCACCGAAGTCGCCACCGCCCGCCTGACCTTCGTCGCCATCGACGCCGACGGGCGGCCGCGCCGGGTCCCGGGCCTGCTGGAGGGATAGCGGGGCGAGCCGGGCCCCGCGGCCCACCGCGATCCGCTCCGCCGGGACCTCGGTCTCCACGGCGGCCGCGCGGGCGCGTGAGCGCGGTGCCCGGCCGCGGGGTCGCGGGCCGGGCGCCGCGCTCCGTCGGGCGGTGGGGCCGTTACGGCACCGGCTGCTGCTGGGTGACGCAGTGGATGCCGCCGCCACCGGTGCCGAGGCGGTCGATGTTGAGCCGTTCGACGACGCGGCCCGGGAACAGGCGCGTCAGCGTGGCCCGGGCCGCCGCGTCGGCCTGGGTGTCGCCGAACTGGCCGCTGATGACGGCGCCGTTGCACACGTAGTAGTTGGCGTAGGAGGCGAGGAAGTCCCGGTTGGTGGAGCGGATCAGGTTGTAGTCGGGGCCCTGGAGCTTCTCGGCGGTCATGCGGGCACCGCCCGCGGTCGTCGCCCCGGACAGGACCTGGAACTGCTGGCGCGCGTCCTTGGCGTAGGCGTCGTTGTCCGAGGCCAACGGCATCTGGACGAGGGCCTTCCCGGGCGCGAGGAAGCGCGAGGTGGCGTCGACGTGGTCGTCCGTGATGTCCTGGCCGGTCACGCCGTCGAACCAGATCACCTTGGAGGCGCCGTAGGCGGCGCACAGCGCGGCTTCGATCTGCGCCTGCGACGCGTTGGGGTTGCGGTTGCGGTTCACCAGGCTGCTGCGGGTCGCCATCAGGGTGCCGGCGCCGTCCTGCTCGACCGCGCCGCCCTCCCCCACCAGGCCGGCGGCGGTGAACGGGACGCCGACGTAGGAGGCGATCCGCCCGGCGACCAGGGCGTCCTTGGAGTGGGTCTGCTTGTTGCCCCAGCCGTTGAAGTTCAGGCCGACCGCGTCCAGTCCGCCGGCGCCGTCGGTACGGAAGACCGGGCCGCTGTCGCGCATCCAGCAGTCGTCCACGGGGATGGTGGTGACGACGGTGACCGTCGAGCCGCACAGCTGGCGGGCCCTGGCGGCGCTGCCGGAGTTGGCGCACATGTAGACCGGCTCGTACTTGGCGATGGTGCGGGCGATGAGCGCGATGTCCGACTGGACCCCGCTGAGGCTGCCGCCCCAGATGGAGGTGCTGTCCGGCCAGGCCATCCAGGTACGGGTGTGGCGGACGTCCTCGATCGGCACGCTGAACGCTCCCGCCGCCGCGCGGGCGGGGCGGGGCGCCGCCGAGGCGCGCCCCTCGGCCGCGGTCAGCGCGGTGGCCGCGGCGGCGGCGGTGAGACCGGCGGCGGCGAGGAACTTGCGCCGGTCCATGCCCTGGGCGGGCGGCCGGAATGCGTGATCGCTCATGGGGTCTCCTTGGGGGATGCCAACTCCCCCGCCTGGCAGCGGGGTTGACCCGAAAGGTAAAACTGGCCAAGCGCTCGGTCAATACTTTGGACAAGGTCGTTCCGGAGGATCGGGAAAAGCCCCAGGTCGCGGCCTGGAGCCTCGTTAGAGTGACGCCATGGCACCTTCCGCACAGGGCTCTCCGGCCCCGACCACACCCCCCGCCCGCGCGGGACGACCCCGGGTCTCCGCGAAGGGCGAGCAGACCCGGGCACGGCTGATCGCCGCCGCACGGACCCTCCTCGCCGGAGGCATGAGCGAACGCTTCACCACCCGCAACGTGGCGGCGCTGTGCGGCGTGTCGCACGGGATGTGCCACTACCACTTCCAGGACCGGACCGATCTCGTCCTGGCGGTCATCGCGGACATCCGCCCGGAGTGGATCCACCCCCTGGAGGCGGCCGTCTCCGGGGAAGGCTCGTTCGAGCGGCGTTCCGAACGGGTGCTGGAGCTGCTGTCCCGGCCCGAGGGCGCGGAACTCTCCCACCTGCATTCGGCGTTGCACTGGCACGCCCTCAACGACGCGCGGGTCCGGGAGTCCCTGGAAGCCGAGTACTCCCGCTGGCGGGGCTGTTTCGTCACGCTGTTCGGGGTGTTGGCCGACGAGCGGGGCGGGGACGTCGACCCCCGCCCGCTGGGCGAGGCGGTGGCCGCGGCCGTGGACGGCCTGGCCGCCGCGGAGTCACTGGGCTCCGAGGTGGATCCCGGTCCGGTGCTGCGCGCGCTGATGCGTACGATCGCCGCCGGCGTCCGGCCCGGCGTCTGACCGGACCGGGCGCGGGGCCCGGCCGGGAGCCGGCCCGGCCGGGAGCCGGCCCGCTCCGCCCGGGTGGCCGACGCCCCTACAGCGCCCGTCGGGCCGCGGCGATGGCCTCCGGATCCCACCCCGGTCGGGGCACGGACTCCAGGAGCAGCCGGGTGTACGGGTGGCTCGGAGCCGCGAGCACCCCCTCGGTGCTCCCCTGTTCCACGACGGCCCCGTGCCGCATCACGACGATCTCGTCGGTCACGCACCGGACGACCCCGAGGTCGTGGGTGATGAAGAGGAAGCCGATCCCGGTCTGCTCCCGGATGTCGGCCAGCAGGTTGAGGATCTGCGCCTGGACGGAAACGTCGAGCGCGGCGACCGCCTCGTCCAGGATGAGCACGGCCGGTTCGACGGCGAGGGCCCGGGCGATGGCGACGCGCTGGCGCTGGCCGCCGGAGAGGTTGCGCGGGAGCGCGTCGGCCGCCCGGGTGCCCAGGCCCACCTGGTCGAGCAGTTCCCGTACCCGCGGGGTGTGATCGCGGCCGGGGAAGTGCAGGCCCTGATGAGAGACCCGGCCACCGTCCGGTCCGGCGCAATGCCGGGCAGTACGCGGGCGGCAGGTCTGCATAACGTGGATGCGCGAGCGCGGTGCCAACGCCGAGGCCAGCACGGTCAACCACCCTGGAGAGGTGCGATGTTAGACACCGGCGATGTGGGCGTCTTCCTGGGCATGGACGTCGGCAAGACAGCTCACCACGGCCACGGGCTGACCCCGGCGGGCAAGAAGGTCTTCGACAAACCGATGCCCAACAGCGAACCGAAACTGCGGGCCGTCTTCGACAAGCTCAAGGCCAAGTTCGGCACCGTGCTGGTGATCGTGGATCAGCCCGCCTCGATCGGGGCTCTGCCGCTGACCGTCGCCCGGGACGCGGGCTGCGAGGTCGCCTACCTGCCCGGACTCGCGATGCGGCGGATCGCCGACCTCTACCCGGGAGAGGCGAAAACCGATGCGAAGGACGCCGCGGTAATCGCGGACGCGGCCCGGACGATGCCGCACATCCTGCGTTCGCTGGAGCTGACCGACGAGATCACCGCCGAGCTCACGGTGCTGACCGGCTTCGACCAGGACCTCGCCGCAGAAGCCACCCGCACCAGCAACCGGATACGCGGCCTGCTGACTCAGTTCCACCCGTCGCTGGAGCGCGTGCTCGGGCCCCGACTGGACCACCCGGCCGTCACCTGGCTCCTCGAGCGCCACGGGTCCCCGGCCGCTTTGCGGAAAGCCGGCCGCCGCAGGCTCGTCGAACTCATCCGCCCGAAGGCGCCGCGGATGGCCGCGCGGCTGATCGACGAAATCTTCGACGCCCTCAACGAGCAGACCGTCATCGTTCCCGGCACGGGCACCCTCGACATCGTGATCCCGTCCCTGGCCGCCTCTCTCGCCGCGGTCCACGACCAGCGCCGAGCCCTGGAAGCGCAGATCAGCACCCTGCTGGAGGCCCACCCTCTTCACCCGGTCCTGACCTCGATGCCGGGAGTCGGGGTCAGGACCGCCGCCGTCCTGCTGGTCACCGTCGGAGACGGCACCAGTTTTCCCAGCGCCGCCCACCTCGCCTCCTCCGCCTTGCCCGCCAACGCGTCAGCGTCCTGTTCGCCATGCTCCGCGACGGCACCTTCTACGAGTCCAGAGTCCCCGCCGTCACCCTCACCGCATGACCATCCCAAACAGCCTCATACCCGGCACCGCGTCCTTGACGAAAGACATAGAGACACCCCCGGGAGGACACCGTCGGGGCCGAGGGCGGCCCGGCCGGTCGAGACCTTCATCCTGACCTTGACTGAAAATTCAGTCAAACCCTTGGAACGCATCGCTCCGGCATGCCGGCCCGGTTCGGCACGAATGTCAGTTCCGCAGGAACTGGTCCACGACGACCGTGACGGAGCCGTCCGCGGGCGCCTCGACCAGCCGCACGATCGCGATCTTGCTCCGGTCCGGGCTGCGCACGCAGAAGGGGCGCCGGTCCGCGAGGGCGTCGAAGGGCAGGGCGGCGACCGGCTTCGCCTCGATGCCGCGGACACAGTCGGCGGCCGTCAGCTCCCCGGTGCCGGACACGAAGGCGTCCGACTCCTCCGACGGCACGAAACCCCGGCCGTCGCGCGCGAGGTACCAGTCCACCGTCGTCTCCGCCGCGACCTTGCCCGAGGTCAGGTCGAACTCGTAGCCCGAGTCCGGGGCGGTGAGCTCCGCCTTCGCGTAGCCGGGACGGTATTCCGGGGCCGCGGCGGCCCCGGAACCGTCGGTCGCGTCCACCCCATCGTCGGCGGGACCGTCCAGGAAGTACACGGCGCCGGCGCACACCAGGAGGGTGGCGGCCACCGCCGGCAGCACCGTCCGTACGCGCCGCCGTCCGCGCCCCCGCGCACGCCTGCCGGATTCCGGCGTCGGCGCCGACACCGGAGACGGTGACGCGGCGGGCGGCGCGACCGGCGGGGCGGCGGGCGCGGGCGCGGCCAGGGCCGTCGGGGCATGGTTCACCGCCCCGTACGGGGCCGGGGCCCCCGGGGCGTGCCGGTCCGGGCCGGGACGGGTGTGGCCCCGGTCTCCCGGCCGGTCGTGCCCCGAGTGCGAGCGGCCCTCGCCCGACCGCTCTCCGATGTCGTCCAGGACCGGCCGGGGCAGCCAGCCCCCGGTGAACTCCGGCCGCGGCCCCACCGCGGGGTGGGCGTGCACGGCAGCGATCAGCGCGGCGGTGCCCGGCCGGTCCTCGGGGCGCTTGGCCAGGCACCACGCGACCAGGTCGTGCAGGTCACGCGGGATGCGCGTGAGGTCGGGATGTTCGTGGACCACCCGGTACAGGGCCCCGGACTCCGGCCCTTCGCCGAAGGGCGGGCTGCCGCTCGCCACGTACGTGGCCAGCGCTCCGAGGGCGAAGACGTCGGTGGCCCCCGTCACCTGCAGCCCCAGGGCCTGCTCGGGCGCCATGAAGGCGGCGGTGCCGATCCGCAGGCCCGCACCGGTGAGGGCGACGGCGTCGGCCGCGCGCGCGATGCCGAAGTCGATCACCCGGGGCCCGTCCCCCGCGATCAGCACGTTGGCGGGCTTGAGGTCCCGGTGGACGACACCCGCCCCGTGGATGGCCTGGAGCGCCTCGGCGATGCCGGCGACGAGCAGCAGGACCGTGCGGACCGGCAGCGGTCCGTGCCGGTGCACCACCTCGTGCAGGGACGGGCCCGGGACGTAGGTCGTGGCCAGCCACGGCGTGTGGTCGTCGACGCCGGAGTCGACCACCTGGGCCGTGAAGAGCCCGTGGATCCGGCGGGCGCTGGCGACCTCCTGGGCGAACCGTTCGCGGAACTCGGGATCCGCCGCGAACTCCCTGCGGACGGCTTTCAGGGCGATGGGGCGCCCGCCGGGCGTGTAGGCCAGGTAGACCACGCCCATGCCGCCGGAACCGAGACGGGCGTGGAGGCGGTAGCCGCCGATGTAGCGGGGGTCGTCGGCGGACAGTGCCGCGGACAGGGGGCCCGTGCCGGGTGGGGCGTCGGGATGGCGCTCAAGCATGGGCGGGCTCTTTCGATGCGGGCGGATGGCCTGCGCGCATCGTGCATGCTGACTAAACTTTCAGTCAATGTGCGACCATACGAGACGAACACGGCAGGGCGGGATCGGACTGTGACCGACAACAAGAGAGCCATCCTCACGGGCGCCGCGCGGGTCATCGCACGTCAGGGCGTCCGGGGGCTTCGCGTGGCCGACCTGGCGGCCGAGGCCGGGGTGTCCACCGGCCTGGTCTACTACCACTTCAAGGACCGGCCCGGCATCCTGCGGCACGCCCTCGCGTTCATCGGGGACCGCGCGGACCGCTACACCGTCACCACGGAGGGTTCCGGGGCGGCCCACCCGCCCGACCGGCGGACACTCCTGGAGCAGACCCTGCTGCTGGAGTTCCAGGACGTGCCCGAGGTTCGCGAGAACAGCACGGCGTGGGGCGAGCTGCGGGCCCACTCCGTCTTCGATCCGGAGCTCCGGGACGAACTCGCGGCGGCGGGAGCGGCCTGGGCGGCGGAAGTCGCCGGCCACCTCGCCGCCCTCTGCCCGCACGCGCCCACCGACGCCGTCACGACCGCCGCGGAGCGGCTGACCGCCCTCCTGGAGGGGCTCAGCGCCCGCTGGCTCAGCGGCCTGCTCCCGCTGGAGCACGCCCGCGGACTGCTGCGCGAAGCGATCCGAGTGGAAATCGGCCGTTTAGGTTCCCTCGGGGGGTAAATTGACTGAATTTCCAGTCAGTGCCACAATTGACTGAATTTCCAGTCAGTGCCACAGTGGCGGTACGAGGCCGCGTCACTCTTCGCGCCGACCGGCCGTTCGCGACGCGGATCGCGCACTCTTGTCCTTAAGGACTGTTTTGTCGGTCTATGTGACGACTGCGCCCCGCCCCAGCCGATGCGGCGCATCGGCCGGCCCATGATCGGAGTTCCCCGTGCCCTTCAGGCCCCCCACCCGCCGGACCGTCCTTCGCACCCTCGCCGGCATCGGTGCCGCGATCGCGGGCGCCTCGGCCTGTGGTCCCGCGGCGGGCGGAGCCCAGGCCGGCGCCGCCGGTGACTCCTCCCCTTCCCCCACCGCGGGCGGCAGGCGCCGTCTCGGCGCCGAATGGGAGAGCCACACCCGTACCTTCATGTCCTGGCCCGCGCTGTCCTCGGTCTGGCACGAGGACCTGCCCTACGTACGCGAGGACATCGCGCGGATCGCCCGTGCCGTCGGACAGTACGAGGCGGTCGTCATGATGGCCCGGCCCGAGCAGGTGGACGCGGCGCAGCGCGCCTGCGGCAAGGACGTCGAGGTGATCCCGCTGGCCGTCGACGACCTGTGGGCCCGCGACATCGTCCCCGTCTTCGTGGAACAGGGCGGCAAGGTCACCGGTGTCGATTTCAACTTCAACGGCTGGGGCAACAAGCAGGAGCACACGAACGACGCGGCGGTCAGCCGCAATCTGCTCCCGAAGTACGGGATCCCGCGCGTCCAGGCGCCCCTGGTCGCCGAAGGCGGCTCGTTCGAACCGGACGGCGAGGGCACCCTCCTGATCACCGAAAGTTCGATCGTCAACGACAACCGCAACAAGGGGAAGTCACGCGACACCATCGAGGCCGAGCTCAAGCAGACCCTGGGCCTCGAAAAGGTGATCTGGCTGGCCGGCGTGCGGGGCGAGGACATCACCGACGCCCACGTGGACAGCCTCGTGCGCTTCACCGCCCCCGGTGTCGTCCTGCTGGACCGCGCGCACCCCTCCACCCCGCCGGACTCCTGGTCCCGCTCCGCCGACCAGGCGAAGTCCGTCCTGTCCCAGGCGACGGACGCCCGCGGCCGGCGCTTCGAGGTCATCGACCTGCCCCAGCCCGACCTGGACAGGATCACGGGCCGGGGCGACGACTTCGTCTCCACCTACGCCAATTTCTACATCGCCAACGACGCGGTGTTCATGCCCAAGTTCGGCGACCGCCAGGCCGACGACCGGGCCCGCGGCATCCTGCGGGAGCACTTCCCCAAGCGGGACGTCGTGGCGATCCCGATCGACACCATCGCCTCGGGCGGCGGCGGCATCCACTGCTCCACCCACGACCAGCCCGGCAGGCCCGCGGCCTGACCGCCCGGCCTCCCGGCCACCTGCCCCGACGGCAGTCCGGAGCAACGGTCGTCCCTCGTGTTGCGTTTGCCGGTCGCTACGGACCGCAGGAGACTGGTGATGTCAGCGTGACTGCTCCGCCGGAAACCGGGTTGGTCGGCGCCGACGCTCCTCCCGCCGCTTCCACAGCGGCGGAAATCCGCGGTCCGTCCGCGATCGGCCATGTTGAACGTCGAAGTACCGTCCACAGGTTGACGGATTGATGATTGAACGTCGACATGGACACTCCTTCGGTCCCTTCCGTGGCCCCGGATCCGGTGCAGGCCCCCGTCACCCGGTCCGCGACGACCGGTGACCCGTGATCAGCCGAGCGCGCAGTCGCATTGATGAAGGCTCAACCGTCGGTCCTCTCTCTCAGGAGGTGTCCTATGAGCAGGACCCGACCCATCAACTGCATCGTTCCGCCGTACATCCTCGAAAAGCTCCTCAAGAGCGAGGACAGCGAGGTGCGCCGAGCCGCCCTGGACACCCTGCTGATCACCGCCCGCCTGCACGGTGAGCGGATGGTCCGGGCGGCCTTCGCGGGCGCGGACGCCCCCGGCAACGGACGGCGCACCGTCTTCGACTGCGAGCAGGAGGAATTCCTCTCCAACGCCGTCCTGGCCAGGACGGAGGACGGTCCGGAGTCCGCGGACCAGGCCGTCAACCGCGCGTTCGACGGACTCGGTATGACGCGCGATTTCTACAAGGAAGTGTTCCATCGCAATTCGATCGACGACAGGGGCATGCGCCTGAACGGATTCGTCCACTTCGGCTTCCAGGTCAACAACGCGTTCTGGGACGGACAGGAGATGCTCTTCGGCGACGGGGACGGCATGGAGTTCAGCAACCTCACCGGATCCTCCGAAGTGATCGGCCACGAGTTGACGCACGGAGTCACCGACCACACCGCGGGGCTCGTGTACCACGGCCAGTCCGGGGCACTGAACGAGTCGATGTCGGACGTCTTCGGATCGCTGGCCAAGCAGTGGTCGCTGAAGCAGTCGGCCGACGAGGCGGACTGGCTGATCGGGGCCGACATATGGACCCCGGGAATCGCCGGCGACGCCCTGCGGTCGATGAAGAACCCGGGGCACGCGTACAACAATCCCCAGTTCGGAAAGGACCCCCAACCCGACCGCATGAGCAGGCTCGTCCACCTGCCCGACACCAAGCCCGGAGACTTCGCCGGGGTGCACATCAACTCCGGAATTCCCAACAGGGCGTTCTTCCTGACGGCCTCACACATCGGCGGATTCGCATGGGAGGCCTCCGGCAGCATCTGGTACGAATCGCTCAAGGCCACCGGCGCCCATGACCAGTTCGAGGACTTCGCGAGCACCACGTTCCAGAAGGCCGGGGAACTGTTCGGCACCGGCAGCACCGAGCAGTCGGCGGTGCTGTCGGCATGGCAGGAAGTGGAAGTCCAGATCAGGGGCGTCCCGAACGGAGTGGCCCGGGTGCGCAGCTTCGCGGTCAGCGGGAACGGCCACGCGAGCGGCAACGGACACGGCGGAGCGGGCCAGGACGACGGCCTGGCAGCCCTGACCCGGCAGATCGGGACACTGACCGACAAGGTCACGGGGCTGGCGAGAGAGGTAACCGCGATGAAGAGCACCAGGTGAAGGTGTCCCTGGAGACATTCGGCGGGCTGGCGGCGGCGGCCAACCTCCGCCGCCCGCCTCTGGTACTGGACACGGTCACGCTGCCCGAGGACGTCTCGGCCGAGCTGGCCCGGCTGGTGGCGGCGGCCGTCTCGACGCCCGGGGAGGAGCCGGACGGCCGTGCCCGGGACGCGATGAGCTACACGATCACGGTGGAGGAGGGCGACCGCGCGACCGTCCTCGAACAGTCGGACGGCGCCATGACCCCCGCGTACGCGGCCCTGCTCACATGGCTCAGGAAACACTTCGCGCGGCAGTGACCCACGACCACCCGGGAGCCCCGCCGACCGGCGGGGCTCCCGGCCCGGGGGGCGATCTTGTCGGGGCGAGCACACAATGAGCGCTGAGGATCCTCCTCGTGTCGATGGCGGGACGCGTGCTTGCGCGGTCGGGAGGTCACGGGCCATGGAAGCGGTGCAGCGGCCATGACGGTCGAAGAACGGGCTCCCCGAGTCGGCGGGTACCCGACCGCCGAGGGCCGCAGCCGCCCCTGCGGGCCGGTGGAGAGCGCCGGCCCCGTGGCCCCGCCGGGCCTTCCTCCGCCCGGACCGCCGGACGAACCGATGACCGTACGGAACCTGGTGGCGCGATTGACGGCCTCCTACCCGACGGTGGACGCGGTCACCGTCGAGGCGGCGGTCAGGGCCGCGTACGACTCGTTCCACCGGGCCAGGGTCAGGGCCTACATTCCGATCCTGGCCGAACGCCGGTCCCGGAAGGCGCTCGACGCCGCCTGCCGCGCCGCCCCCGACGGGGCCGGGGGGGGGGGGGGGGGGGGGGGGGGGGGGGGGGGGGGGGGGGGGGGGGGGGGGGGGGGGGGGGGGGGGGGGGGGGGGGGGGGGGGGGGCGGGGGGGGGGCGGGCCCGCGGGAGACTCGTA
>NZ_JBGWAB010000066.1:0-42185 GCF_041862025.1 Streptomyces sp. AB3(2024) | reverse complement strand
CCAACCACCCCCCGCCCCGCCCCCCGACCCGCGACGGCCGCCCGGGCCCGCGGGCCCCACCGACCGGGGCGGTCCGCCGCCGATCACCGCGGCCGGTTTCTTGCTTGTCGGGGGTGCACCGGACGGTTCGCCCTGTGTACTTTCGTTGCCCCTCCCGGGCCGATCGCCACTACTGCGCGCCGTGCCCGCTCGCCAAAGCTGGTCCTGTGGATGACCTTCAAACGAACACATCAGGGCCGGCCGTCGCGGACCGTACACCGCGCGGCGAACACCGGGGCGGCCGGGGGAAGACACCGGTGCTCCTCAAAGTGCTGGCCGCCGTGGCCGCGCTGGGCGTACTGCTGCTCGGCGTCCTCGGCTCGCCCGACCGGTCCCTCGGGCACTCGCCCGAAGTGATCGGCGAGCGGGAGATGGTGCGGATCAGCGGACCGAACGGCAAGACGCACGAAGTACTCGCCATGGTCGACACCGGCGCGTCGGCCTCCTCGATGGACACCCGGCTGGCCAAGGACCTCGGCTTCGACCTCTCGGCGGCTCCCAAGGTCACCGTCGCCTCCGCGCTGGGCCGCGAACAGCGGCCCGTCGTCGACTCGACCGTGCGCCTCGCCGGCCGGTCGTTCGTCGCCAAGACGACCGTCAACAACCGCTCCCGGCGCGAGACACCGGTCCTGCTCGGCCGACAGGACGTGAAGGGGCTCCAGGTGGCTGTCGGGAAGCGGCTGCTGACCCAGCCCGACGCCCCCAAGGCCCCGTCCGCCCTGCGCATCCTGTTCGCCAAGGCCCCGGCGATCGACCCGGTGTCCATGATGGCCCTGCTGCCCCTGGCCGCCCTGGTGATCGTCCTGCTGCGGGTGGTCGTCGGCCTGAACACCCTGGGCACCTTCAGCCCCGTCCTGCTGGCGCTGGCCTACGCGCAGTCGGGGCTGCTCCTCGGAGTACCCCTGACCCTGGTGCTGTTCGCGCTCGGATTCGTCATCCAACCGCTGCTGCGCCGGCTGCACCTGCCCCGCGTCGCCCGCCTCGGAGTACTGATCGGCGTGGTCACCACGGGCCTGATCGCGGCCCAGCTCTCCCTCGGCGGCATCGGGTTGTCCGACTCCTGGGGCATGACCCTGCCCGTCGTCGTCACCTCGATCATCACCGAACGGCTGTGGGAGCAGTGGGACCTCGACGGCCCCCGGTCGGCCGCCGTCGGAGCCGCGCTGACGATGGGCACGGCCGTCCTGGTGGCGCTGCTGCTCCTCACCCCGTACGTACGCCACCTCGCGGAGGCCGTGCCGCTGCAGCTGGCGGCCGTCTGCGCGGTGTGGGCGGTGCTGGTCGGGACCTACCGCGGGCTGCGGCTGAACGAGCTGTTCAGGTTCTCCCCCGCCGCCAGGGCGCAGGGTGGTGCCGCGTGATCCGGCTCCGCGGCTGGGACCCGGTCCTGGGCATGAACCTGCGCAACGCCCGGATCTCCGAACAGAACCCCTCGGCGGCGATCCGCCTGGTCAACGACAAGTACGCCACCAAGCAGGCACTGACCGCCGTCGGCGCGCCGACCTCCCCCACCGTCGCCCTGCTGCGCTCCCGCCCGGAGATCTCCTCCCTCGACTGGACCGGCATGCCCGACTGCTGGGCGCTGAAACCGAACCAGAGCCTCGGCGGCAACGGGATCCTGCTGTCGTTCGGCAGACGCCGCAACACCTGGTACTCCTCCTCCGGCAAGCGGATCACGCGGGAGGCCGTCACCGATCACCTGCGGCGCATCCTGGACGGGGAGTTCTCCCCGCGGCCGAACGACTGGGCGATGTTCGAGCCGCTGATCCGGGCCCACCCGGAACTGGAGCGGCTGTCGCACCAGGGCCTGCCGGACATCAGGGTGATCTGCCGTGGCGACCGGCCGCAGCTGGCGATGCTGCGGCTGCCCACCCGGTTCAGCGGCGGCCGGGCGAACCTCCACCAGAAGGCCATCGGCGCCGCCGTCGACCTGGCCACCGGCCGCATCACCCACGCCCTGGTCGGCAAGGAGCCCACCCGCCACCACCCCGACACCGGAGAACCCCTGATCGGCGCGGGCGTCCCGCACTGGCCCGAGGTGCTCGACGCGGCCCGCCGCTGCGCGGCGGCGACCGGCCTGCGCTACCTGGGCGCCGACATCGTCGTGGACGCCGACCGCGGCCCGTTGATCCTGGAGGTCAACGCCCGCCCCGGGCTCCAGATCCAGAACGTCACCGGCCGCGGTCTGGCGGCCACGTCCGCCCAGCACAGGAGGCACTGATGCGAGGGCTCGCCCTGGCTTCCAAGATCGTCGTCGCCGGACTCGCCGGGGCGTTCCTCGCGGTGAGCGCCGTCCGGGCGGAGCCGGCCCGGCCCGCCTCCGACCACGACGCCTTCCGGGAAGCGCCGGTCGGCGCGTCGGCCGGCCCGTCCACGCCGTCCACCCCGTCCACCCGGGCCACCCCGTCCGCCCGACCGTCCGTGCCCCCGTCGCCGTCTCCCGGCGCCTCCGGACGGCCCTGACAGGCACGGCCGGCATAGACCGGCCGCCGGTGACGGGCCGCCGGTGACCGGCGGCCGGTCACCGGTCGGGGTGGAGCCGGGCGTCCCGGGCGAGGAGCGCGGCCTGGACCCGGTTGGCACAGCGCAGCTTGGTCAGCATCCGGCTCACGTAGGCCTTGATCGTGCCCTCCCCCAGGTGCAGCCGTCTTCCGATCTCCGCGTTGGAGGCACCCGTACCGACCATGGCGAGCACCTCCCGCTCCCGGCCGGTGAGCGCCGCGATCCGGTCGAGCCGCGGGTCCACCGGCTCCTCGTCCGACGCGAGGTACCGGTCGATGAGGTGCCGGGTGATCCGCGGAGACACCATGGGGGTACCGCCCACGACGGTACGGACCGCCTGGATGAGCTCCTGCGGGGTGCTGTCCTTCAGCATGAACCCCATCACGCCCGCCCGGAGCGCCCGGGCCACGTACTCCTGCTCCCCGAAGGTGGTCAGCATGACCACCCGGACGGACGGGGCCCGGGCGGCGATCAGCTCGGCGGCATCGAGCCCGTCGGAGCCCGGCATCTGGATGTCGAGCATGGCGACGTCCACCCGGTGCCGGACGGCGAGCGAGGCGGCCTCGTGGCCGGAGGCGGCCTCCGCCACCACCTCGATGTCCTCGGCGTGCCCCAGCACCAGCCGGATCCCGGCACGCACCAGGTCCTGATCGTCGGCAAGGAGAACTCGGATCACGGCAGGCCTCACGGTGTGTGGAAGGAGATCGGGGTGAAAGGGGTGACGGGGCCGTGCCGGGCGTCGTCCTCGACGGAGACCCCGGGCGGCCCGGAGTCCGACGGGCCGTCATCCGCCGGGAAGGGCACGAAGGAGAGCGTGACGAACTGCAGGGCGACCGCGCCCACCACGCCCAGCACCATGACCGCGGCCGCCACGCTCCGGCTCAGCCACGTCTGCGCGCCGGCCAGTACACCGAGGTCCGCCGCCGGGTCGGACGCCGTGCGCGGGACGACCGGGCCGACGTGCAACGGGATGCGGGCGTCGACGCGGAACCCGCCCTCGCCCGTGCGGGCCGCGCGCAGCGAGCCGCCGAGCAGGCGCACCCGCTCGTGGAGGCCGGCCAGCCCGAGCCCGCTGCCGCGCGAGGGCCGCGCGGGCCGGCCGGCGGGCCCGGGCCCGTTGCGGACGTCGACCCGTACCTCGTCGGCCTCACAGTGGACGGCACCTCCACAGGGGCCCCGGCGGCGTGCCTGTGCACGTTGGTGAGGGCTTCACGGACCACCCGGTGGACGGCGCGCCGGGCGGTCGGGGCGGCATCCACCAGGTCCCGGCCGCTCCACCGCAGGTCCACCGGGATGCCGGCGGCGTGGGACTCGCCGACGAGGGCCGCGACATCGGCGTGGGTGCCCGTCGCGGCGGTCAGCGGATCCGGGGCCCCCATGGTGGCGTCGCCGGCCCGGAGCACGCCCAGCACACCCCGCAGTTCGTCCATCGCCTCGCGCACGGTGCTGTGCACCAGCACGGCGGTCCGCCGGATCTCCGGATCGCCCGCCCGGCCCGCCTCCAGTTCCAGCCCGCCGGAGTGCAGGGCCGCCAGGCTCAGCCGATGGCCGAGGAGATCGTGCATCTCACCGGCGATCCGGGCCCGCTCGGCCGCCCTGGCCTGCTCCTCCGCCGAGCGCTGCGCCCGCTCCAGGACGGCGTTGCGCTCCCACAGTGCGCTCAGCAGCCGCTCGCGCTGTCCGGCGAGCGCACCCACCAGCCCCGGCAGCGCGCCGCACACGATCCCGGTGACGAGGACGATCATGGCCTCGTACTCGCGGACCGGCACGGCCGCGCCCGCCGTGATCGCCGCGGTGAGCGCCGGCGGCCCCGCCACGCTCACCGTCAGCAGCGCCGGCCGGCGACGCAGGTCCGACCAGCGGGAGCCCGCCGTATAGGCCACCGCCACCAATGCCCCGCCGGTCAGCGGCTCGACCGCGACCAGCGCCGCGGCGGTCGCCAGCGCGACCGAGGGCCACCGCCGCCGAACCAGCACCGCCACAGCCGCACAGCCGGCGGCCGCGAAATAGGCCCCGGTCCCGATCAGCCCGCTGACGCCCCAGCTGTCGGTCCGAAGAGGACCAGGACCGTCGAGGTCACGGCGGCGATCAGCAGCAGATCGCCCAGCAGGCGGACCAGGGCGGGCGGCAGTCGCCGACAGGGGTCGGCCTTTCGTACGCGGTCGGTTCCGCGGCGGGCCCGGTCGCACCCGGCATCGAGGTGTGCGCACCCGGCGACGATCTCCCCGAGCCGCTGGCCGGGGCGCTGGCCGCTGCCGAGACCGCCGCTCTCACGCCCGTCCTGGTACGGGTCGACGGTGTCGGCCAGGCGCTCGTCGGGCTCGGGGACGTCCCGCGGCCGGGAAGCTACCGGGCCGTCGAGCGCCTGCGGCGGCTGGGAGTCGAGCCGATCCTCGCCACCGGCGACCGCGAGGCCCCGGCCGTGGCCGTCGCCTCGTCGCTCGGGATCACCCGCCTCCATGCCCGCTGCACCCCGGAGGACAAGGCCGCCCTCGTCGGGCGGTTGAGGGACGAGGGCCGGTGCGTCGCCGTCATCGGGGACGGTGTCAACGACGCCGTCGCACTGGCCGGCGCGGACCTCGGGATCGCCATGGGCGGCGGGGCCGACGTCGCCATCGGCGCGGCGGACGTGACCCTCGTGCGCGGTGACGTCGAGGCGGTGGCCGACGCGGTCCGACTGGCTCGCCGTACCCTCGCGACCATCCGGGTCAACCTGGTCTGGGCGTTCGGCTACAACCTCGTCACCATCCCGCCGGCCGCCGTCGGTCTGCTCAACCCGATGGTCGCCGCGGCAGCCATGTCGGCCAGCTCTCTGCTCGTGGTGGGGAACAGCCTGCGGCTTCGCGGCCGGGACCCCGCCGGCCGGCCCGCCGGTGCGCGGGCCCGTACCGCCCGGACAGGAAGTGGACGATGACCGGATCCCCCCGACGAGGAGCGACGCAGGGCCGCCGGGTCACGTGCCGGCGTCTGCGCGACGCGTACCTGGCCGCGTCCGCCCCGGTGATCGCGTGCCTGATCGGCCTGTGCGGACTGGCGGCCTGGGTCGCCTCGGGGGCTGCCGGAACCCCACCCCGCAGCGCGGTCGACGACGGCCGCGCCTACCTCCCGTACGCCGACGGGGAGATCACCCGCGGCGATGTCCGGCCCGCCGGGAACCGAGGCCCCTCGCCGTCCGACTACTGGAACGCGGGCGGCGGACGGCCGCTGTCCGGCGCGGCACGGACCGACGGAAAGGCGTGCGATGGGCGGGCTCGATGTGCACATGAGGGCGGTCGCCTGCCGACACGGCCGGGTGGAGGCGGTCTCCGAGGTGAATCTGGAGATCGCCGCCGGTGAGCGCGTGGCGCTGACCGGGACCAACGGTTCGGGCAAGACCACCCTGCTGCGTGCGGTCCTGGGCCTGCACCGACAGGTGACGGGCTCGATCCGGGTCGGCGGCCGGACCACCGGTTCCCCCGCCGAGTGGGCGTGGCGCCGCCGGGCCTGCGCCTGGATCCCCCAGAAGCCGGCCGCCGGACGGTTCCCCCTGCTCGGGGCCGAATTGCTCGCCAGCAGCACCGCGCCGCAGGATGCCGCCGAAGCCGCCGCCCGGCTGGGCGTCGCCGCGCTGGTCGAGCGCCCCCTGCACACCCTGTCCGGGGGCCAGTTGCAGCGGATGTACCTGGCCCGCGCGATCGGCTGCGTCGCCGCGGGCGCACAGGTGCTGCTGGCCGACGAGCCCACCGCCGCCCTCGACTTCGACGGGCAGGCGGAGGCCGCGGACGTCCTCACCGCGCTGCCGGTCACCCTGATCGTGGTGACGCACGACCGGGCTCTGGCGGACCGCTGCGACCGGGTGCTGGAGATGGCCGCGGGCCGGCTGCGGGAGGTCCGGTGACCCCGGTGTCCCTCGCCACCGCCGACCTCGGCGCGCTCCTGCAACTGCTTCCGGTCCAGCGGGCCGGGCTCGCACTGCTGCTCGCGGCGATCGGCCTGCCCGTCATCGGGGTGGTCATCGTCGGGCTCGACATCATGCCGGTCCGCTTCGCGATGATGCACGTCGCGCTGCTGGGCATCGCGGTCGGTCTGCTCACCGGCCTCGACCCCATGCTGTGCGCGCTCGTCGCCTGCGCCCTGGCCGGAGCGGGCGTCGCCCCGCTCGCCCGTACCCCGGACGGCCTGTCCGGAGCCATGGGTCTGCTGATGAGCCTCGCCATCGCCGCCGCGCTGCTGCTCCTCGCCGTGTCGGGGGTCAACGCGTCCGGGGCCTTCGCCCTGCTGTGGGGGTCGATCCTCTCCGTGGGGACACCCGACCTCGTCGTGCTCGGCGTCCTGGCCGCGGTCGTACCCGGCCTGTTCCGGTGGCGGCGGCACGACATCGGCCTCCTCCTCTACGACCGCGAGCTCGCCCAGTGCTCCGGAGTGCCCGTACGCGCCCTGACCGCGGCGCTCCTGGTGCTCGTCGCGATCGCCGTCGCGGGGGCCATCAAGCTCACCGGCGCCCTGCTCGTCGACGCCCTGACCCTGCTGCCCGCACTCGCCGCGCGCCGCCTGGGCGGCTCCCTGAGGTCGATCACCCTCTGGGCGGTCGGCATCGGCGTGAGCGTCAACGCGACCGGCTTCCTGCTGGCCCTGTGGCTGGACTGGCCGCCCGGCCCCGTACTCGTCCTGACGGCGGGGGCTCTCGTCCTCGCCGTCCACTTCATTCCCGAACGGAGAATCAGCTCATGGCGCGCACCCGCGTCCGTACCTCTTCCCTCCTCGCACTGAGCGCGGCCCTCGCCCTCGTCGCCGGCTGCGGCGACGGCACCGGTTCCGGGGCCGTCGCCGACGCCCCCGCCAAGGGCGGCCCTCCGGCCCCCGGGAAGGACAGGCCCGTGGTGGTCGTGACCACCACCTGGGAGGGCGCGTTCGCCAAGGCCGCCGGGGCCGAGGACGTCAAGGTCATCGTGCCGCAGTCCGTCCACCACGCCCCCGACTACGACCCCAAGCCCTCCGACCTCGCCGCAGTCGCCAAGGCGGACTTCGTGCTCTACGCGCCCTTCGAGCCGTACGCCGCGAAGATCAAGGAGGCCGCCGGCTCCGGGGCGAAGCTGGTCGAGGTCAACCTCGACAACGACCCCGACAAGGTCAGGGCCGAGGTCGACAGGCTGGGCGCGCTCTTCGGCACGCGGGACGCGGCCACGCGGTGGAAGGCCGGGTTCGACAGCGAGTACGGCAGGCTCAACAAGGACCTCCAGGCCGCGTGGCCCGGGGGCAAGAGCCCCTCCGTCGTCGCGCAGGTCTTCACGGGCTGGGCCGCGAAGCTCGCGGGCGCCACCGCGGTGGGCACCTACGGGCCGGAGGCCGTGACCCCGGGGCAGCTGGCCGGGCTCTCCGCGAAGAAGCCGTCCCTGGTGCTGGACAACGCCCACATGTCGACCGGGACCGTGCTGCCCGACTCGGGCGCCAAGCAGGTCGAGATCGTCAACTATCCGGGCGAGGACCTCGATCTGCTGCCCGTCTACCGCAATGCGGCGGCCGAGCTGAAGAAGGCCATGGGCGACTCCTGATCCGGGCGGCCCGGCCGGGCCGGAACCCGCGCGAGCCCGGCAGCCATCGGCTGCCGGGCTCGTCGCTCATCCGGCCTGGGCGAGGGGTGACGCCTCGGGCAGGCCCTGCCGGACCGGCAGCGGCACCCCGGCCAGGCATGTCCGCAGAGCGGTCCGGTCCGGCTTGCCCGCCGCCGTCAGGGGCACCTCCACCACCACGAGCAGACGCTCGGGGTGCTTGCGCCGCTCCAGCCCCCGCGCGCTCAGGTGGACGCCGAGGGCGTCCAGCGTCGGGGCCTGCGGGCCCCGCGCCACCACGCAGGCCGCCAGCCGCTCCCCCATCAGCCGATCGGGGACGCCCACGCACACCACGTCCCGGACCTGCGGGTGCGAACGGAGTTCGCGCTCGACCTCGGCCGGGCTGATGTTGGCGCCGCCGCGGATCACGATGTCCTTCAGGCGTCCGACCACGTGCAGCACGCCGTCGGCGTCGAGGTAGCCGAGGTCACCGGTACGGACCCAGCCGTCGGGGGTGCGGTAGCGGGCGTCCAGCTCGGGCGCGCCCACGTAACACAGCGGTGTCATGGGGCCCCGGGAGATGATCTCACCGATGTCGCCGTCGGGGAGCGCAGCGTGGGTCTCGGGGTCGGCGATGCGGATCTCGGCGACCCGGGGGTCGGGATGGCCCGCCACCACGCCCGCGGCGTCGGCCGGGGGCACGGTGTCGGCCAGCCCGGTGTGGCAGTTGACGCCGTCGGCGGAGCCGTAGAGGTTGACCACCGGGCAGCCGAAGGCCTTCGCGGCGGCGGCCGCGGTGGTCGCGTCGAGCGGGGCCCCGCCCAGGACCAGGGCGGTGGGGGCCGGCAGCCGCTCGCCCGTCGCGTCGAGGCGTTCGAGCATCATGCGGACCATGGTGGGCACGCCGAGGACGTGGGTCGGCTCGTGCTCGCGCACGGCCTCGATGGCGGCCTCGGGCGAGAAGCGGTCGAGCAGGACCAGGGTGCCGCCGTGCCGGGCGAGGGTGACGGCGGTTCCGTTGGACCCGAAGGCGGAGGCCAGCGGTACGAGGAAGAGGCAGCGCGGCGGGGCCGCGTCGGGGATGAGCGAGGCGAGGAAGTTCCCGCGTCCGCCGGCCAGCGCGTTGTGCGAGTAGGCGATCATCTTCGGCTCGGCTTCGGATCCCGAGGAGACCAGGATCCGGGCGGCGCCGTCGGGATCCGGGCGGGCGGGAACGAAGCCGCCGGGGTCGCGGCGCATCAGGTCCGACCAGGAGACCGTTCCCGCGGGCGCGCTGCCGGGGCCCACGGCGACGACACGGCGCAGGGCGGGAAGGGCGCGCGCGAGGGTGAGCAGGTCGGCCGCGTGGTGGAGGCCGCGGTGTTCGACGGCGGCGATGACGGCGGCGGCCCCGGCCCGGCGGAGCAGGCACTCGACCTCCAGGATCCCGCGGCCGACGGGAAAGGGCAGGGCGACGGCGCCGAGCGCGGCCAGGGCCAGGTCGGCGATGACGGCGTTGCGGTTGTCGGGCAGTTGCACTCCGACCACGTCGCCCTCGCGTATGCCGAGGTCTCTGAGGCCGGTGGCCAGACATCGCACCTTGCGGTCCAGGGCGGTGTAACAGAGTGCGCCCTTGGCGTCCAGGACGGCCGTGCGGTGCAGGTCGGCGATCTGGCGTGCCCGGAAGAGGCTGTAGACGTCGAGGTCGGGGCAGGTGCCGTCGACCACCCAGGAGCGGCGGAGTTCGGTGGGCAGCAGGTCGCGCAGTACGGGCCGGTCGGCGGTCATACGAGGCTCCAGGGGGCGGTGACGGCGGGGGCACCGTGCGCGTCACGGCCGATCGAGCCGGCGAAGCGCGCGTCGTGGTGCAGGTCGCGGAGGTCGGTGGTGACGGCGGTGGCGGAGAGGCCGTGGGAACTCAGCTGGGCCACCGCGTCGCTCGTGGAGAGGTCACGCAAGTCGTATGCGGCCGCGGCCCCGGCGCTCTCGTCGGCGGGGGCGAGCCAGCCGTCGGCGGTCGGCAGCGGGTGGCGAAACCCCGCGGGCCGCCTGGCGGCCTCCCCGCGCGCCACCCGCCGCAGGGCCGGGGCGGTCAGCGTCTCGGCCGCGCCGAGGAGCGAGGAGTCCACCCGTACGCCGTGGCCGGTGCGTTCCCTCAACAGCAGTCCCGCGAGAACGGCTTCGGCGCCGTGCAGACCCCCCAGTACGTCGAGCAGGGTCATCAGCGAGGGTGCGGGAGGCTCTCCTTCGGGACGGACCGCCTCTCCCACCCCCGTACGGGCCTGCGCCATGAAGTCGGTGCCCATGGGGGCGTCCTGGAGCCGGTCGGCCCAGCCGCTCGTGTACGCGTGGACCAGGGCCGGATTGACCCGGGCGAGGTCGTCGGCGTCCAGAGCGAACTCGGCGGCCCTGCCCGGAGCCCAGTTGTGCAGGAAGACGTCGGCCTCCGTGGCCATCTCCCGGAGCCTGCGGCGGTCGGCCTCGGCCTTGATGTCCACTTCGACGGCCTTCTTGCCCCGGTTGAGGGCGAGCCAGCGGGCCGAGATCCCGGAGCAGGCGGGCGGCATGCCGCGCAGCGGGTCCCCGCCCGGCGGCTCGATCCGGATGACCTCGGCTCCCAGCAGGCCGAGCAGGTGGGCGGCGAGGGGTGCCTGGACGCGGCGGCCCGCCTCCAGCACCGTCAGCCCGGCCAGCGGCCGGCCGGCGGAAGGGGAGGCCGTGGTACGGGGGCCCGATGGGGCGGGGCCGCCGGGCAGGGGCCGCAGCGACCAGGGCGCGGCGCCGTCGGCCTCCAGGGCGCGTTCGGCCAGGGTGCGCAGTACGCACACCTCGGCGCCGGAGAGCACGGCGGCCTGCCGGATCCGCGGGAGGGGGTGTGCGCGGGTCACCGAGTGGAGGGCCCGGGGGAAGGGGGCGCAGGCGGTGGCGTAGCGGAACTGGAACGGCCGCCACCCGGCCCGCATCGCGTCGGCCGGTGCGCCCAGGGCGCGCCAGAACGCCGCCCAGGCACCCGGGTCGAGGGTCTCCAGCTCGAACAGCACGCCCTCGGCCGAGGTGAAGGGTGGTCCTCCCGGAGCGAGTTCGGCGGCTTCGCCCTCATCGGCCCCTGCGGCGGCGAGGTACTGGGACACGGCGAGCAGCCCGGCCCGGTCGGCACCGGTGGTGAAGTGGGAGGGTCCGGTCCCGCGGGCCTGGCCGACCAGGCCGGCGAGCAGCCCCTGGACGGTGAGGACGGCGGTGGCCGTCGCCGCGTAGTCGGCGGCCAGGCCGCGGGGGCTGCCGTCGCGCCGTCCGTGGACCGCCATCATGCCGGTCGCGGCCTGCACGGTCGCCTCGTCGACGAGCCCGCTGCCGGGCTGCGCCCAGGTGACGCTCGCGTGAGCCGGGTCGAAGCCCGCGCCACGGAGCGTGACGCGGCCCGGCGGGCCGTCGTCGGCGGGCCCGTCGGATCGCGCTCCGAGCAGCCGCAGGTGTTCGGCGACGACGTCGGTGATCTGCGGGGGCCCCGAGGCGTGGAAGCCCAGTGTGTCGAGCGGCCGGACCGTCTGCGTGGTTGCGGGGGACGCCATGCCTCTCCTCTCCCGGCGCGGCGGTGGCCGTCGCCCAGGTCGAACGGAACGCGGGAACTCCGGAGGGTGCGCACCCGACCAGTTCCTCGGACAGGGAGTCGGACAGCAGTTCCCACGGGTTCCCGGGAACGGGGAGGAATGCGGTGACGGATTCGGGCACGGCGTACGACGGTTCGGTTCAACCCGAGCCCGGGACGGCCGAGTTGAGGGAGGAGATCGATCGGTTCGTCCGTACGCGGGTGATCCCGTCCGAGCCGGTGCTGGACGCGGGCGGAAAGGGAGCGGCCGCCGCCCTGGCGGAGTTGCGGGCCGAGGCGCGTGCGGCCGGGCTGTGGGCCCTGCCGCTCCCGGCGGACCTGGGCGGCGGAGGCCTGACCTTCCGGGCGTACGCGGCGCTGGCCGAGGCCGAGGGCGCCAGCGATCACGGTCCCGCCGCACTGGGCTCCGCCCCGCTGCTCGACGTGACCATGCTGAACCGCCACGGCGGCACCCGGGTGCGCGAGGAGTACCTGGAACGGCTGGTCGCGGGCGAGCTGCGCACCTGCTACGCCATGACCGAACCGGACGTACCGGGCACCGACCCGCTCCTCACCGGCACGCGTGCCGAGGTCCGGGCGGACGGAAGTTGGAGGATCAGCGGCCGCAAGTGGTTCACCTCCGGCGCCGTCGGCGCCGATCTCGTCACCGTCATGGCGCGTACGGGCGGGGCGGCGGGCGACCGGGAGGGCCTCTCCCTGCTTCTCGTACCGACCGGCTCACCGGGCTTCCGCGTCGTGCGCGAACTACCCGTACTGGGGGCGGCGGGCCAGTACGAGATCGAGCTCGACCGGGTCCTCGTGCCCGGCGACCACCTCCTCGGCGCGGGTGGCGACGCCCTGGCCATCGCGGGTGAACGGCTCGCGCTCGGCCGCACGCTGCGCTGCCTGCGCTGGCTCGGCCAGGCCCGGCGCGCCTTCGACCTCATGGCCGAACGCGCCGCCACCCGCCACGGATCGCGCGGGCCGCTCGCCGACCACCAGCTGGTCCAGCAGCACGTCTTCGACGCCCTCCTCGCGCTGCGTACCACCCGGCCCCTGGTCCACGAGGCGGTGGCGCTGATCGCGGCCGGACGGGACGCCCGCATCGAGGTGGGTCTGGCGAAGGTCGCCGCCGCCCGGATGCTGCAGCAGGTCACGGACTCCGCCATCCAGGTCCACGGCGCCGCCGGGCTCGGCCCGGACACGGCGTTGCCGTCCCTGTTCCGCGGCGGCCGCGCGGCCCGCATCCTCGACGGCCCGGACGAGCTGCACATCACCTCGGTGGCCCGCCGCGTGCTGCGCGGCTACGGCCCGGGCGCCGCTACACGCGGGTGATGTCGACGAGGTCTGCCAGCGCGGCCAGCCCGAGGGCCAGGAAGAAGTCACCCCAGATGAGTTCGTGACGCACCGCCAGGCCCTTGGCGGCGTCGTAGCAGCCGTCCAGCAGCATCCCCGGCGGACGGCCCGAACCCGGCTCGCTGAGGTGGGACGCGGCCAGTCTGCGCAGGATCGCCACGGCCCGGCGCTCACACGCCCGGGCCCGGGGTGCCCCCGCGCGCGACAGCTTGAGCAGTGCGACGGCGGTGATCGCAGCGGCCGAGGTGTCGACGGGTCCCCGCGGCCGGGACGCCTCGTTGGGCGGGACGAGCCGCCCGGTCAGCGCCCGCGCCAGCAACCGCTCGGCGGCGAAGGCTAGCCGCTCCGGCCGCCGGCCGGCGACCTCCGGGTGGAGGAGTGCGTCGGCCACGGCCAGGAGCAGCCACGCCTCTCCGCGGCTCCATCCCGGTGCCGGATCCGCGCAGGGGGACCAGCCCGTCGCCGGGTCGAACTCCCAGGCGGGCCGCGGCCGGCTGCCGCTTCCCGCGCCCTGGGGGCCGAGGGCGAGATCGAGGTGCCGGTGGAGGTGGGCCGCGGCCACGACGGCCCCCTCGGGTCCGGCCGCGGCCAGGAGGGGCACCAGCCCCGGTACGGCGTCCGCGCGGGCCAGCAGGCGGGGGCCGCCGAGCGCCGCGCCCCAGGGCACGATGCCCGCCCCGGGGTCGTAGGAGTCCAGACAGGCCCGGGCCGCCTGCGCCCGGAGCTCTGCGGCTCCGGACCCGTCGAGGGCCGGTGCCGTCGCGTACCAGAAGATCAGTCCCCGAGTGGCGGTGTCGGCCCCCACCCACGGCGCGAGCCGGGCCGTGCAGTCCGCGGCGGCCCGCCGGTGTGCCGCGTCCCCGGTGTACCGGGCCCGCAGCCACAGCAGTCCGGCCCAGAAGCCGCCGGTCCACGAGCCCCGGCCGGTCGTCTTCCACCGCCCGTCGGCCGGGTCCGCGTACAGCGGAAAGCGGGCGCCGACCTCGGCCTCGGTCACCGTCACCCGGTCGATGACGGCTGCGAGCGCCCGTCCGGCCCGGTCGTCGGGGGTCATGCCGCCTTCCCCGTCCGCGCGCGCCGGTCCCGTACGGCCCAGAGGAACGCGACCGCTCCCGCCGCCGCGAACTCCACCGCGACCAACAGCCAGCCGGCCCCGTACCGCCCGCTCTGCGCGAGCAGGCCGAACAGCGGCGGGCCCACCGCGAATCCGGCGAAGAACCCGGCCGCGACGAGCGCCGAGTCCTGTCCTGCCCGGCCCGCAGCGGCGCGCTGCACGACCAGCACCATCGAGACGGCGTTGCCGGAGACCGCAAACACTCCGACGGCGACGGCGCCGGCCCATACCAGCGGGCGCAGGAGCGACCCGCCGGCCAGGAGGGCCGCGGCGCCCACGGCGCCGCAGGCCAGCAGGCCCGGCAGCCACTCGGCCCGTCCCGGGCGGGCGGCCTTCGACCACCCGACCCGGCCGAGGACCCCCGCTACGCCGAGGGCGGCGACCAGACCACCGGCCGCGGTGGGGCCCATCCCCAGGCCGCGCACCCCGTACAGGGCGAGATAGGTGTTGACGGAGGCGATCCCGGCGCCCAGGAACAGCGAGAATCCCGCCAGCCAGGCCACCATCCCCCTCGGTGTGTACGACGTGCGAACGGGCGGGGCCGATCGCACGGGCGGGTCGGCGGGCAGCGCGCGCAGCGCCCACGCCCCGGCGAGGAGTGCCGCCCCGGAGGCGGTCCACACCGCGCCCCGCCAGCCGAGTCCGCCCGCGAGGGCGGTGAGCGGCAGTCCGGCGGCGAACGCGCCCAGCTGCACGCCGGACTGCTTGAGGCCGGTCACCGCACCCCGCCGGTCCGGCGGGACGGTGGCCAGGATCGCCTTGTTGGTCGCGGGGTTGGCCAGGGCCTGCGGTATGCCGCCCAGCGCGACCGCGCCCAGCAGTAGGCCCGCGCCGGGGGCGGCACCGATCAGGGCGAGGGCCACCGCGGAGACGACGAGCAGGAGCACGAGCGAGCGCCGGGGCCCGACCCGGTCCACCATCCGGCCGCCGGCCGGGGACAACACGGCGGCCGTGCCGAATCCGACCGTGGTCGTCAGCCCCAACACCGCCGGGGAGATGTCCAGTTCATCCAACAGGCGGGGTCCCAGCGCACCGAGCAGGAACAGCTGCAGCATCGAGAACGCCATGGCGCAGGTGAGCAGCGCGGTCAGGCGACGGGCCTCCCCGTCCCGCGTGCCAGGCGCCCGGGCAGTGGCTGCCGTCGTCCCCTCTGCCGCCACAGAAATCCCCGTTCCCGGATGTTGAACCTCACGACCGACCGGGAAGGCAGTCGGACGGACGGGCACCACGGTTCCCGCTCCCTCCTGTGCCCTGCGCCACACCGGGCGGGGGGAGTTCGAGGCGCGGCACAGGTGTGGTCGAGAACTTGTCAGGAAGTGCGCACCCCCCTGCGCAGCCCGGAAGGCCGGTGCGAGGATGAACCCGCCATGACGCCAGGTCACTGTTTCCGAGCGGGACGGGCTGCGATGTTCGCAGCCGTCTGCGTGCTGCTCGCGACCGTCGGCCACGTGCTCATGTCCGGTATGGCCGTGCCCTGGTGGGCGATGTCCGCCGCGTTCGTGGGCACGGCGGCCGCGGCCTGGTCCCTCGCGGGCCGTGAACGGGGGCCGCTCGCCGTCATCGCGGCGACGGTGGCCGTCCAGGCCACGCTCCACTCGGGCTTCTCCCTGGCCCAGTCGGTCCTGCACCCTTCCCTGCCGTCCGGCACCTCGTTCGCCCGCCAGTGGGCCGCGTACCTGATGTGCGGGGAAGGCGCGGCGTCGGACCTGTCCGCCCGGGACGCCCTGAAGGTCGTGAGCGACGCGGGGCTCGGCGGTCTCGTGTCCCAGCCGCCACCGGGCACCGCCCTCCAAGGCGCCGCCGCCCACGGCATGCACGACATGCCGGGGATGGCCGGGATGCACGACATGGCGGGCATGGCCGACGTGGCGTCCGGGGCCACCGGCACCCTCGTGCCGGCGGGTGGTCACGACATGGCCGGCATGTCACCGGCCGGAATGCTCGCCGCCCACCTGCTGGCCGCGCTGCTCTGCGGCCTGTGGCTGGCCCACGGGGAGAAGGGCGCATTCCGCGTCCTGCGCGCCGTCGCGGGCCGGCTCCGGACGCCGCTGCGCCTGCTCATCGGCCTCGCCCCGGCCCCGGTCCCGCCGCGCCTGCGCGTACGCCGGGTACGGCGCCGCCGCGCGCTGCCGCAGCTGTTCCTCGTCCACGCCATCACCTCACGGGGTCCGCCGACGGGAACCGCTGTCCTGTGACAGCCGGTTCCCCGAGCGTGCGCTGACGGCTCTTCTCCCGTCCGTCGCCCCTCGGGCATCGGCCGTGCCCTCCGGCCGGCCGTACCCCTTCACCGGCTCCGCCGCGCGCGGCGCCGGACACCTTGCCCTTAAGGACCTGTGGCGATGACTCCTGCCCTGCCCACCCTGCCCCGTCCCGTCCGCGAAAGGCCGGCCCGGCACACGCCGGACTCCGATGCGGCGGTGACCCGACTGGCCCTCGCCGCGCGTGACGGCGACCCCGCGAAGGCCGACCGGTTCGTCCGGGCCCTGCACCGCGACGTATGGCGGTACGTGGCGTACCTCAGCGCGGATCCCCAGGCGGCCGAAGACCTCACCCAGGACGTGTTCCTGCGGGCACTCGCCGCGCTCCCCCGGTTCGAGGGCCGCTCCTCCGCCCGCACCTGGCTCCTGTCCATCGCCCGGCGCACCGTCGTCGACAGCGTGCGCCACGCCGCCGCCCGACCCCGGCTGTCGGACCGCGACGACTGGCAGACCGCCGCCGAACAGAGCCAGCCCCACGGCCTCCCCGGTTTCGAGGTCGGCGTCGCCCTCGCGGAGCTCCTGGCCGCGATCCCGGCCGAGCGCCGCGAGGCCTTCGTCCTCACCCAGCTGCTCGGCCTGCCGTACGCCGAGGCCGCGCTCGCCGTCGGGTGCCCCATCGGTACGGTCCGCTCCCGCGTGGCCCGCGCGCGCACGATGCTCATCGCCCTGCTGACGGACGCCGAACCGCCCTCGGTCACCACGGCACACCTCCCTTCGTGCGACGACCGGGGCACCGGAGCGTCCGCCTCGTCCGTGGCCCTGGCATCGCTGGTCTGATCGCCTGGACGTTCGCGCGGGGGCGCCCGGGCGACGCGAAAGGGGGTGCGGCGGACACCACTCCACCGCACCCCCTTCACCACCCGCTGCCGGGCCCCTCAGCCCGGCGGCAGCACCGGGTCCCTCATCGGTCCCGGTCGTACGTGTGGAACCCCCGGCCAGTCTTCCGGCCCAGCAGCCCTGCCTGCACCATCCGCATCAGCAGCGGCGGCGGGGCGTAGAGGGGTTCCTTGAACTCGTCATAGAGCGACTCGGCGATGGCGGCGACCGTGTCGAGGCCGATGAGGTCGGCCAGCCTCAGCGGGCCCATGGGGTGGGCGCAGCCGAGCTCCATGCCGGCGTCGATGTCGGCCGCGGTGGCGAAACCGGACTCGGCCATCCGGACGGCGGAGAGCAGGTACGGGACGAGGAGCGCGTTGACGACGAAACCGGCCCGGTCCTGCGAGCGGATCACCGTCTTGCCCAGGACGTCCCGGGCGAACCCCTCCACCGTCTCCACCGTCTCCACCGTCTCCACCGTCTCGCGGGAGGTGTGCAGCGAGGGCACGATCTCCACCAGGGGCAGGACGGGCACCGGGTTGAAGAAGTGCAGTCCCACCATCCGGTCGGCGCGTGCGGTGGCCATCCCCAGGCGCATGACGGGGAGGGAGGAGGTGTTGGTGGCGAGGATCGCCCCGGGATCGACGAGGATCTTGTCGAGGGCCGCGAAGGTCTCGGTCTTGACGTCGGCGTTCTCGGTGACGGCCTCGATGACCAGCTGCCGGTCGGCCAGGTCGTCGAGTTCGCCGGTGAACACGAGGCGGGTGAGGGCGTGCTCGGCGGAGATCCGGTCGAGCTTGCCCCGCCGGACGGCGCGTTCGAGGGAGACGGCGACCCGTTCGCGGGCCGCCCGGGCGGCGCCGGCGTCGGCTTCGCGGACGACCGTGTCCAGACCGGCGCGGGCGCAGACCTCGGCGATCCCGGCGCCCATCCGGCCGCCGCCGACGATCCCGACCCTGCGGAGGGCGGCGCTCACGACCGTACCTCCGGGATGCGCACGAGGTGACGGGTGTAGGCGTCGGGGGTGAAGAAGAGCGGGAGTTCGGTGGCGAGCGCGGTCCGCTCGAACAGCTCCCGTACCTCGTCGAGGGCGGCCCAGGGGTGTGCGGCGCCGAGGTCGGCGAGCTCCTCGTCGAGCACCCGGAGCACCGTGTCGCGGTCCAGGACCCCATGGCGCAGCCACTGCCAGATCTGGACCCGGGCGATCTCGGCGGTGGCCGCGTCCTCCATCAGCCCGTCGAGGGCCACCGTGCCCTGGCCGCGCAGCCATGCGTCGAAGTACCGCAGTGCGACCGCGATGTTGGTGCGCACGTCCTGTTCGGTGGGCGGGCCGCTGATCCGCCGGACGGAGAGCAGGTCCGCGGCCTCCACCCGTACGTCCTCGCGGGTGCGGTCGAGCTGGTGCGGGCGCTCGCCCAGGACCCCGTCGAAGACCTCGTGGCAGACGGGGACCAGGGCAGGGCGTCCGTACGGGCGATGATCAGGGTCGGGGTGTCGGCGATGTCGGCCGCCAGGCGGGCCGCGTTCAGGGTACGGACGTGCTGCGCGGTCGGGACGAGGACCTTGCCGCCGAGGTGGCCGCACTTCTTCTCCGAGGCCAGCTGGTCCTCGTAGTGGATGCCCGCCGCGCCCGCCGCGATCATCGCCTTGGTCAGCTCGAAGGCGTTGAGCGGGCCGCCGAAGCCGGCCTCGGCGTCGGCGTCGGCGTCGGCGTCGGCGTCGGCGTCGGCGTCGGCGTCGGCGACGATCGGGGCCAGCTAGTCGGTGGTGTCGCCGGCGTCCTCGGCCGTGGCGATCTGGTCGGCGCGCAGCAGCGCGTTGTTGATCCGGCGCACCACCTGGGGAACGGAGTTGACCGGGTACAGGGACCTGTCGGGGTAGGTGTGCCCGGCCTGGTTGGCATCGGCCGCCACCTGCCATCCGGACAGGTAGATCGCCTGCAGGCCGGCCCGCACCTGCTGGACGGCCTGGCCGCCGGTCAGCGCGCCGAGCGCGTGGACGTAGTCGAGTTCGTGCAGCTGGCGCCCCAGCCGTTCGGCTCCGCGTCGTGCCAGGGTGTGTTCCTCGCGGACGCTCCCGGACAACCGGACCACGTCCCGTGCCGAGTACGTGCGCTCGATGCCCGCCCACCGCGGGTCCGTGGCCCACCGCTGCTCCAGCCGCTCGGCCGCCGTTGTCGTGTTCATGTCTGCCATGACCGTCACCGTCTCCCTGTGTCGCTTCGCCTGCCAACGCACCCGTCCCTCGCGACGGGTTGATGGCACTCTGTGCCGTGATCTGGGGTCGTGGCCGCCGGACCCGGGGGGCGGATCTGAGCAATGCCGCAGGTCAGCCGAGTCCGGATTGCCGGGATCTCCGACGTCAGGACGCGAGTCGGGCCCGGAGTGTCCGCCTCGGCTGCCGAGGTCCGGCGGCCGCAGGACAGACTCTGGCAGCGGCACGCAGTGCCATCAATCGGGGACTGCTGCCAATTTCTGCGAATCTTCGGCGGCGGTTTTGCCAAGGTTGCGAAGGGTCGGCAACGGCGGATCCGTGCGTACTCTGGACCCGGAGCAGCTCGCCCTCGCCGAGGTCACCCTCGACTTCGCGCAGGAGCAGCTCGCCCCCCACGCGGTCGCCTGGGACCAGGACAAGCACTTCCCCGTCGACGTGATCCGCCGCGCGGCCGGACTCGGCCTCGGCGGGGTCTACGTCCGCGAGGAGCACGGCGGTTCGGCCCTGTCCCGGAGCGACGGCGTCCTCGTCTTCGAGACCCTCGCCACGGGCTGCCCCTCCATCGCCGCCTACCTCTCCATCCACAACATGGTCGCGTGGATGATCGACCGCTACGGCGACCGGTCCCAGCGCGAGCGCTGGCTGCCGGGCCTCTGCTCCGCCTCGGTCCTGGGCGGCTACTGCCTCACCGAGCCGGAAGCCGGTTCCGACGCGGCCGCCCTGCGCACCCGCGCGGAGCGGCACGGCGACCACTACGTACTGACCGGCGTCAAGCAGTTCATCTCCGGAGCCGGAGCCGCCGGCCTCTACGTGGTCATGGCCAGGACGGGCGAGCCCGGCCCGGCCGGGATCTCGGCGTTCGTCGTCGAACGCGACGACCCCGGGGTGTCCTTCGGCCCGAACGAGCGGAAGATGGGCTGGAACGCCCAGCCCACCCGCCAGGTCGTCCTCGACGGCGTCCGGATCCCCGCCGGCCGTCGCCTGGCCGGCGAGGGCGACGGGTTCCGCATCGCCATGAACGGCCTCAACGGCGGCCGCCTGGGGATCTCCGCCTGCTCGCTCGGCGGCGCCCGGAGCGCCCTGGACCGCAGCCTGTCCCACCTCGCCACCCGCGAGGCCTTCGGCACCCGCCTGCTGGACGCCCAGGCACTCCAGTTCCGCCTGGCCGACATGGCCACCGAACTGGCCGCCGCCCGCGCGCTGGTCCGCCAGGCCGCCGAGGCGCTGGACTCGGGCGATCCGCTCGCCCCGCGCCTGTGCGCGATGGCCAAGCGGTTCGCGACCGACACCGGGTACGCGGTGGCCGACGCGGCCCTCCAACTGCACGGCGGATACGGATACCTCAGCGAATACGGCATCGAGAAGATCGTCCGCGACCTGCGGGTCCACCAGATCCTGGAAGGCACCAACGAGATCATGCGCGTCATCGTCGCGCGCGGACTCACGGAACCCCCGCATGACCCACGAGACCATCCTGCTGGAACGCAAGGGCCGCGTCGCCGTGCTCACCCTCGACCGGCCCGAGGTGCTCAACGCCCTCGACCTGCGGGTCATGACGGAGGTCGTGGCCGCCGTGGAGGAACTGGACCGGGACCCGGGCGTCGGCTGCATCGTCCTCACCGGCTCCGCCAAGGCCTTCGCCGCGGGCGCCGACATCAAGGAGATGCGCCCTCGGAGTTACATGGACATGTACCTCACGGACTGGTTCACGGCTTGGGACCGGCTCGGTGAAGTCCGCGCCCCCACCCTCGCCGCGGTCTCCGGGTACGCCCTGGGCGGGGGCTGCGAACTGGCCATGCTCTGCGACATCCTCCTCGCCGCCGACACCGCGAAGTTCGGGCAGCCCGAGATCAGGCTGGGCGTCATCCCCGGAATCGGTGGCTCCCAGCGACTCACGCGGGCCGTCGGCAAGGCCAAGGCGATGGAACTGTGTCTGACCGGGCGCACCATGGGCGCCGAGGAGGCCGAACGCGCCGGGCTGGTCTCCCGGATCGTCCCCGCCGGGGAACTGCTCGACGAGGCCCTGGCCGTGGCCACGACCGTCGCCGAGATGTCCAAGCCGGTCGCGATGATGACCAAGGAGGCGGTGAACCGCGCCTTCGAGACCACCTTCGCCGAAGGCGTCCGCTTCGAACGCCGCCTCTTCCACGCGGTGTTCGCCACCGCCGACCAGAAGGAGGGCATGTCGGCCTTCGTGGACAAGCGCCCGCCGCACTTCACCCACGGCTGAGCGCGCCCGGTGTCCGGGGACGGGCCACCGGCCCTCCCCCGGACACCGGGTGGGGACGCCGCGCCGTCCCGCACGCCGGGCCCCGCTGTGATCAGGAACTCATCCGCTTGGCCGGACCGGCCGCAGGCGGTAGCGTCACGCCGACATCTGCACATAGCGACGACGGCGAGACGGAAGTCCGGTGTGAATCCGGCATGGTCGCGCCACTGTGTGCTGCGTCCGCACTCCCCCGGGGGTGCCGGCCGCGGCGAGTCAGACCCTCGGACCGTCGTTCCGCACCACCATATGGGACGCGTCGTTCCCCGAGGAGGTTCCACCATGGCCGAGGCCGTCGCTTCCGCTGCCATACCTGTCCCCGCCCTCTCGCCCTCTGCTCCGCTGCCCGTGCGCGCGGTTCTGCCCTGGGCGCTCTTCGTCGGTCTCCTGATGCTCGTGGCCCTGTACTTCGTCGGCGCGGAGCAGGGTGCCACCGCCGTGTTCTCCGGCGAGGGCGTGCACGAGTGGGTGCACGACGGCCGACACCTGCTCGGCTTCCCCTGCCACTGAGAGGCACACGCACCATGTACGCCTCCACTGTCAGAGGTCTGCTGGTCCGCGGCATGCTCGCGGGCCTGATCGCCGGTCTGTTCGCCTTCGCCGTCGCCTACGTGGTCGGTGAGCCCCCGGTCCGGGGCTCCATCGCCGTCGAAGAGGCCACGGCCGCCAAGGAAGCCGCCCCCGCGGCCGGCCACGCCGGTCACGGCGGCGGCGCCCCCGCCGCCGCCGAGGAGGAGGTAGAGCTCGTCAGCCGGCCCGTACAGTCCACCGTCGGCCTCGCCACCGGTGTGCTGGTCTACGGGGTCGCGCTGGGCGGCATCGCCTCCCTCGCGTTCTCCTTCGTCCTGGGCCGCGTCGGCGGGTTCAGCCCCCGCGCGACGGCGGCTCTCACGGCCGCGGGAGCCTTCACCACCGTCTACCTCGTGCCGTTCCTGAAGTACCCGGCCAGCCCGCCGGCCGTCGGCAATCCCGACACGATCGGCCAGCGCACCACGCTGTTCTTCCTGATGATCCTGCTCAGCGTCCTGCTCGGGGTGGGCGCGATCATCCTGGGGCGGCGGCTGGCACCGCGTCTGGGCAACTGGAACGCGACGCTGACGGCGGGCGCCGGCTTCGTCGTCGCCGCGGCGCTGGCCTTCCTGGTGCTCCCGGACAACACCGACGCCGTGAAGCCCGAGTTCCCCGCGGCCCTGCTGTGGGAGTTCCGGGTCGCGTCGGTGACCGTCCAGGTCGTGATGTGGGTCGTGTTCGGGATCGTCTTCGGCGTCCTCGCCCAGCGACTCCTGGCCCACCGCACCGATCCCGCCGGTGCCGAGACGGCGGCGCCGCAGCCGGCGCCGGCCCTCGGCTGATCGGCGTACCGCACCCACCCCCAGAGCCCTGCCGCACCGGATGTCCGGGGCGGCAGGGCTCTGGGTATTCTGCCGCCGCGGCGTTGGGCGGTACGGGCGGCGGGCGTCACCGTCGCCCGCCCTCGCCCTCCCCCTCGTCGTCGTATGCGCGCTCGTGGTCGGGATCGTGCTCGTGCTCGCGAGCGACCGTCGGCAGGCCGTCGGTGTCCGGTGCGGTCCTCGCGACCATCTCGGCCAGCCGCCCGCAAGCCCGTTCGACCCTTTCCAGGGTCTGGTTCCGCTCGGTGACGACCGCCGAGAGCAGCAGCGCGGTCAGCGCGGCAGCACTGTTGAACGCCTGCAACGAGACCATGGCGGTGAGGAGGGTCTGGCCCGCGAAGGGGCCCGTCCGGTGCGTGGCGGCGTGGATCGCGAAGATGGATGCGGCCAGCGCGCAAGGTGCGGCTCCGGCGAGCTGGAAGCGGAAGGCCGCCCAGGTCAGCAGCGGGAAGGCGAGGAAGAGCAGGGGTGCGGGAGAGGCTTCGAGGATGCCGACGGCGATCGTGGCGGCCACGAGCACCAGTGCCTCCGCCCACCGCGATGTCGGCACGCCCTTCGGCCGGCGCGCGGTGCTGAGGACGAGCAGGACCGGCGTGACCAGCAGGACGCCCATCGCGTCGCCGGTCCACCAGACCCACCACGAGGGCCAGAACCCGCCGGCGGGCAGTGCGCCGGCCAGGCTCAGGGTGCCGATCCCCACGGTCGCGCTGATGAGCATGCCGGCGAACGCTCCGAGGAAGACCAGTGCGAGCGCGTCCCGCAATCGGTTCATCCGGGTGCGGAAGCCGACGAGGCGAAGGAGCGCGTAGGAGGCCAGGGATCCGAGGGTGTTGCCCGCCGTGATGGCCAGGACGACGGTGAGCGACGGCCCGGGTGAGAGGTTGACCAGGAACGCTCCGAGCGCGATACCCGGCCAGACCCGCGGGCCGAGCAGGAGCAGACCGGCCAGGGCGATGCCGGTGGGGGGCCACAGCGGTGACACCTGACCGCGCACGAGCTGCTGGAGCAGCCCGAGCTCGCCCCCGGCGTAGTACAGCGCGGCGACGGCGCCGCTCTTCAGGGCCGTCGCACCGGCGCTGCGAAGCCTGTGGCGCCACGCGTCGGTCATCGGGGGTTCTGTCCCTGCTCTCGTCCCTCGCTGGTCTGTCCATCTTGCACCCCTGCGGGCTCCGCCACGCCGCCACCCGCACGTGTCCCCGATGCCCTCCGGCGGCTTCAGCCCGGGATGCGCAGGGCGAGTACGGCCATGTCGTCGTGCCCGTCGCTGGGATGTCCGTCGGCCAGGGCCCGTACGAAGTCCTGCAGGGGCAGGGAGGCGTGCGCGGCGGCGAGCCCGGCCAGTGCCTCCAGGCTCTCGTCGATGGGGTGGCCGGGGTGTTCGACGAGGCCGTCGGTGAAGAGGACCACCGTGGTGCCGGGGGACAACGGGTGGGTGTGGTCCGGGCGCCGCTGCTCGCTGTCGACGTTCAGCGGCAGTCCGGGTTCGGCGAACAGGTAGTGCGGCCGGCCGCCGGGAGTGATCAACAGTGGGGGGACGTGGCCCGCGGTGCTCCAGAGCATCCTCCACCCGCCCCCCGCGCGTTCGATGCGCGCCAGGCCGGTGGTGGTGACCGGGTTGTCGGTGATGGCCTGCAGGGTCCGGTCGAGCTGGGTGAGGACCGCGCCGGGCGGACCGCCCAGTTCGAACAGCAGGGAGCGCAGCATGTTGCGGATGGAGGCCATGGCCGCGGCCGCCTGCAGATCGTGGCCGACCACGTCGCCGATGACGAGCGCCACGGCGCCGTCGGGCAGGGGGATGGCGTCGTACCAGTCCCCGCCGAGTGCGTTGGGCTCGGCGGCGGGCCGGTAGATGGCGGCGGCGGCGAAGGGTCCCAGGTCGGGCAGTGTCGGCAGCAGGAGGCGCTGGAACTGCTCGGAGGAGGCCCGAACCCGTTCGAGGAGGCGGACGTTGTCGATCGCGATGCCGGCGGCGCGGGCGAGGGCGACGACCATGTTCTCGTCGTGGACGTCGAAGGCCCTCCCGTCGCTCCGCTCGGACAGGTAGAGGTCTCCGTAGGTCTCGCCGCGGACGCTGATGGCCACGCCGAGGAGGGTGCTCATCGGTGGGTGGCCGGGCGGGAACCCCACCGAGGACGGATGGGCGGAGATGTCGTCGACCCGCAGCGGCTCGGGGTGGCGGATCAGGTATCCGAGTACGCCCAGGCCGCGGGGGAAGCCCACGTCGGCCAGGGCCGCGCGTTCCTCCTCGGAGAGGCCGACGGCGATGAACCGCGCCAGCCGCTCGCCGGAGTCGTCCAGTACGCCCAGTGCCCCGAAGCGGGCGCCGACCAGCTCCATGGCAGTGGTCACGATGCGGTTCAGCACCGCCGGCAGCTCCACCTCCCGGGTGATGTCCAGCACCGCGCCCAGCAGGCCCTCGATCCGGGCCCTCGCCGCGGTCAGAGCCTGCAGCCGCTCTTCGATCCGGCCCAGCTCGGCTTCCAGGCGCAGCAACGGGTCGGGCCTGGGAGGCCGCTTCCCCCGCTCCCACTCCCTGCCGCCCGGCATCACGACCGCCCGGTGGACCGGGACACGAACCTCTGCTCCCGCCCACCGCACCCGGCGCCGTACGCCACCGCGGCGGCATGCCTGCGAGCCGGTGCCCGTCCCGCGTCCCTGGGGCCCGCCCGGTGCTCGCGCCGGATCCGGTCATCAAGCCGCTCAAGCGATCGGTACACCCACGGACTCCTGACACGACCGTGCAACGGCCCACAGGATGGCCCGCCGACGGCGCGGCACCGGAGTATTGCGCCGAAAGCGGCATGTCGCGGGCGATCAGCGCGCTCGCACCCCCGTCCTGTCTCATTTCGCCGTCCGGATGAGGGACGGGGCTCGCCGCTGAGCGATCTTCCGCCCTAGGGTGGCCGGTGCAGCTGGTTCGCCCCGTCCGCCAGGCGGGATGCGTCGTAAGAGGGAACCCGGTGGGAATCCGGGACTGCCCCGCAGCGGTGAGCGGGAACGACCGCCGTCATACGCACTGGGACCGGACAACGGTCCTGGGAAGCGACGGCCAGTAGGTGCCCGCCGGGAGACCGGCAGGCGTGCCCGCGAGTCCGAAGACCTGCCCGTTGCCCGCACGCGGACGATTCCCGTGCGGAGATCCCGGTGACCTCGTGGGCGGGTCGGCGTACACGACGAGCGGCACGTGTGGTGTTTCCCCGCGACGTGGTCCGCGCGTTCTGTCGTTCCTTCGCGTCCGCGTCCCCTCACCGGGACGTTCAGGACACATCTCGCGAAGGAGAGTTCCGTGACAACGAAGCCCACGGCCGCGGCAGCACGAGCCACCGTGTACGGCTACCCCCGTCAGGGTCAGAACCGCGAACTGAAGAAGGCCGTCGAGGGCTACTGGAAGGGCCGCGTCACCGCCGACGCCCTGCGGCGCACGGCCGCCGGCCTCCGCCGCTCGAACTGGCGGCAGCTGGCCGACGCGGGCATCACCGAGGTGCCGACCGGCGACTTCTCGTACTATGACCACGTCCTGGACACCAGTGTCATGGTCGGCGCCGTCCCCGGGCGGCACCGCGCGGCGGTCGCCGCCGACGCCCTCGACGGCCTCTTCGCGATGGCCCGCGGCACCCAGGACGTCGCCCCGCTCGAAATGACCAAGTGGTTCGACACCAACTACCACTACCTGGTCCCCGAGCTCGGCCCCGACACCGTCTTCACCGCCGACTCCACGAAGCAGGTCGCCGAGCTGAAGGAGGCCCTCGCGCTCGGGCACACGGCCCGCCCCGTCCTCGTCGGCCCCGTCACCTACCTCCTGCTGGCCAAGCCCGCCCCGGGCGTGGCCGCCGACTTCCGGCCGATCACCCTCCTCGACCGGCTGCTGCCCGTCTACGCCCGGGTCCTCGCCGATCTGCGCGCCGCCGGCGCCGAGTGGGTCCAGCCGGACGAACCGGCCCTGGTCCAGGACCGCACCCCGGCCGATCTGAACGCCGCCGCCCGCGCCTACCGCGAGCTGGGGGCGGCCACCGACCGTCCGAAGCTGCTGGTCGCCTCGTACTTCGGCCGGCTCGGCGGCGCCCTCCAGGTGCTCGCCGCCGCCCCCGTCGAGGGGCTGGCGCTGGACTTCACCGACGCCGGCGCCGCGAACCTCGCCGACCTCGCGGCCGTCGGCGGACTGCCCGGCAAGCGGCTCGTGGCGGGCGTGGTCAACGGCCGCAACGTCTGGATCAACGACTACCGGAAGTCCCTGGCCACCCTCGGGACCCTGCTGGGCCTCGCCGGCCGGGTCGACGTCGCCGCCTCCTGCTCACTGCTGCACGTCCCGCTGGGCGCCGCGGCCGAGCGTGACATCGACCCGCAGATCCGGCGCTGGCTCGCCTTCGCCCGGCAGAAGACGACCATCGGCTCGTTCCCGCAGACCGACGAGCTGCGCCTCGCCCGCGCCGACCTGCGGGCCGGCCGGATCGACACGGCCGCCTACGAGGAGCGGATCAAGGACGAGATCCGCGAGGCCCTCTCCTTCCAGGAGAAGACCGGGATCGACGTCCTGGTGCACGGCGAACCCGAACGGGGCGACATGGTGCAGTACTTCGCGGAGCAGCTCACCGGCTACGTCGCCACCCGGCACGGCTGGGTGCAGTCCTACGGCACCCGCTACGTCCGCCCGCCGGTCCTGGCCGGGGACGTCTCCCGCCCCGAGCCGATGACCGTGCGCTGGACCTCGTACGCCCAGTCGCAGACGGCCAAGCCGGTCAAGGGCATGCTGACCGGCCTGGTCACCATGCTCGCCTGGTCCTTCGTGCGCGACGACCAGCCCCTCGGGGACACCGCCCGCCAGGTGGCGCTCGCCCTGCGTGACGAGGTGGGCGACCTGGAAGCGGCGGGCACCCCGGTCATCCAGGTCGACGAGCCCGCCCTGCGCGAGACCCTCCCGCTGCGGGCCGACACCCTCCGACGCCACGAAGGGGACCTGGTCACCAGAGCGTCGGCCACCGGCCTCCGACGCGAGGGCCGCGCGGGGCGGCCCGTCCGGCGCCCCGGCCGATGGGGGTGAATCGTCATTTAAGATTCAGTTCGGCCGTAGGGCTGTGGCCCGTCACCCCGCGCGGCGGCTGCGCAGCGGTCGGATCCGCCGGCCGAGCAGAGCCACCCGTGTCAGGGCCCCGGTCCGGACGGGGCCACATGACGCCGATCACGAAGATCCCGGGCATCGCGTGACCGCCGGAGTGCGTCCCGGCGGCGTGCGGCGCCCAGCCCACCCGCCGACGAACAGAAGACCCCCAGGGAGAAGTGAGGTATGCCGGTGCTTTGCGTCGGAGGCATGATCGGAATCGGCAAGACGAGTGTCGCCGAACTGCTCGCCAAGGAGCTGGGCAGCGAAGTCTTCTACGAGAGCGTCGAAGACAATCCGATCCTCCCGCTCTTCTACACGGCGAGCCCCGAGGAGATCCAGGCGAACCGCTACCCCTTCCTGCTCCAGCTCTACTTCCTCCAGACACGGTTCGCCGCGATCAAGGAGGCGTACAAGCAGGGCGACAACGTCCTCGACCGGTCCATCTACGAGGACTGGTACTTCGCCAAGGTCAACCACGACCTGGGCCGGATCAGCTCCCTCGAAATGCGGGTGTACGAGGGGCTGCTCAACGAGATGATGCGCGAGATCGACGGCCTGCCGTACCGCAAGGCACCCGATCTCATGGTGTACCTCAAGGCCGACTTCGAGACGGTGCTGCACCGCATCGGGCTGCGGGGCCGCGATTTCGAACAGGACGAGAGCCTCGTCGAGTACTACCGCACGCTGTGGTCCGGCTACGACGACTGGGTGCACAAGCACTACTCGGCCAGCGAGGTCCTCGTCATCGACATGAACCACACGGACGTGGTGCACAACCCCGAGGACGCGGCCCGCGTGGTGCGGGAGGTCAAGGAAGCCCTCGGGCAGCGGGGCTGAGGACCCTTTCGTCAGACGTGGTCGGCGGGCGGCGGACTCAGTCGGCGACCGAGTGCGGATCGTCGAGTTCGTGCAGCCCTGCCGGGTCCACGTCCGTCAGCACCTCCCCCGCCGCCGTGACGAATCGCTGTGCGTGGCCCCGGTGGACACACAGGAGTTGGTCCCGGACGGCGGCCCGGTCCCGGTACACCGCCAGTGCCACACCGTACTTGCTGCTGTGGCCCGCCATCGCGGTGTCCGCGCTCCATCCCGTGCCGTCGTGGGCGGACCACCACAGCTGTTGGCCGGCGGGGTCACGGTGGACGCACATCAGCCTGCCGTCGAAGACGGCGAGGCCGATGTTGCTCCGGGTGCGGAGCCCGGGCAGGGCTCCTTCGGAGGTCCAGCCGGCGCCGCGCAGCCGGCTCCAGTGGATCGCGCCGTCGCTGGGGTTGCCGTGCAGCAGGTGCAGGGCGCCGTCGTACGCGGCGAGCGCCGGGGACCTGGTCGTGGCGCAGCCGGGGACGGGTTCGGGAGGGGTCCAGGTGCGGCCGTCGCGGCTGATGGTGACCATGATCCGCTGGCCGGCGTCGGCGTAGGCGAGGTGGAGGGCGTCGCGGAAGACGGCCAGCGCCGGGCCGTAGACGCTCTCGGCGGTCGGGACCGGCCGGTCCGGGCTCCAGGTCTTGCCGTCGTACGAGGTCAGGGCGATGCCCCAGTCGCCCGAGCCGCCGCGGTGGGCGCAGTACAGCCGGTCCTGGAACACAGCCAGGGCCGGGCTGCCCAGGGTGTGGTGGGCGGGCAGGGGCCGGTCGTCGGACCAGCCGCCGTCCGCGCGGTGCAGGGTCCACCACAGGTCGGGGTCGTCGCCCCGGCCCTGGTAGAGGCAGTACAGGTCGTCGCGGAAGACGGCCAGGGCGGGGGTTTCCGAGGCGTAGCGGGCAGTGAACGGTGTGTCGGCTCCCCAGCCCGTGCCCGTTTCGAACACGCTGAACCACAGGCCGGTCTCGCTCGCCGGTGCGTCGAGGGCCACCGGGGCCAGGAGCGTGGGCGCGGCCCACGGCGAGCGCAGCTCGCACCCGGTGCCCCGGGCGGCGGCCCGGATCCGTTCGGCCCGTCCGGCCAGCCGCGCACCGGCGGCTTCGGCGACGGCCGCGGGCAGGGCTCCGGCGAGCACGTCCTCCACGAGGCCGGGGAAACCGGTGACGGGCCCGCTGCCGTCCGGGGGCGCGAGGAGGTCGACGGACCGTTGGTCGAGGCGGAGGGTGAAACCCCACTCCAGCGGGCGAACGGCGACGGCCGCCCCCACCGCTGCGAGTTCCTCGCCCGCCCGTTCCGCGCGTTCCACGGCCTTGGCCGACGGGGCCTCCGCGCCGAAATCCGGTGCCGTGCCGTTCTCCCGCCCGGGGGCGGCGCCTTCGATCGCCATGCTGTCTTCCTGCCTGCGGACGTGGATGTTCGGGGCCCGTTCCAGGCGGCGTGCGCACTGGTCGACGGGCTTTCCCACCGTTCGACGGGTCTGCCGGTGGGGGCAGGGGGCCGGGTGGCGGGCGGGGTGCGTCGGGGCGGGTGGCCGGGCCGGGCCCAGTCGGCCTCAGGAAAGATCTGCGGGGACGGGCGGCAGGCGCGGCCGTGCGCGGTGCGGGAGGGGGTGGATCCGGTCGCCCACCCGGATCGTCCCGCCGCTGACGACCTCGGCCCGCAGTCCGCCGCGGTGCAGCAGGCCGCGGATCAGCCCGGGGCGCACGAGCTGTTCGAGGCGGGCGCAGGGTTCGCTGAGTTTGAGACCGCGCAGGATCACCGCGCCGATCCGGAACTCGTGGTCCACCAGCGGGTTGAGCCGGATGTCGCGGCAGACGAGGTTGCGGCGGCATTCGGCGGGGGTGAGCGCGATGCCGTGTTCGCGGGCCAGGGCCTCCAGGGACTCGGCCTCGATGAGGGTGACGTCACAGACCCCGGACGCCCGGCCGGTCCCCCGCCGCCGGGGCCGGGGGCCCTCGCCCGCCCAGTAGTTGCGGTCCCCCGCCAGACCGCGGCCGGTCACCGCTCGGGCCCGTGCGACGCGGAAGGTGGGCTCGCCGGGTCCCGCGGCGAGGTGCAGGGAGACGACCCGTCCGGGTCCGGGCGGCGGTGGGGCCACAGCCATGGGCGGTTCACCCCTTCAGGAAGTGGTCCGACAGGGAGCGAAGGGTGCGGAACTGGTTCACGTCGATCTGGTCGAGATGCAGTTCCCGGCCGATCAGGTCCTCCAGCAACAGGATGAACTCCATGAAGCCGAGGGAGTCGATCAGCCGGTTCTCGATCAGGTCGAGGTCCTCCGGGATCTCTTCGACGGTGGGGTTGTGTTCGAGCAGCCAGTCCACGACCGGCTTGATCGCCTCGTCCATGGTCACCTCTCCTGGATCCGGTGCGGTTCTTCGGATCTGCTCGTGCGCCCTGCCGTGGCGGCGGTCGTGGCGCCCTCTGCCGCGCACCGCTCGCTCTCGTACTCCCGGCGGAGCCGCGCGACGGCTGCGGCGGCCGGGTGCCGGGTGGTGACGCGGGCACAGGACCGGCCGCAGTACATGGCCATCTCCTCGATGTGTCCGGTGGTGCCTTCGCCCGGAGCCGCCGCGCTGTAGCGCGGTACCGGATATCTTCGGCCGTCCACTCGGGTGGTGGCGATGAACACGGCCGGGGCGCGCTCCGGGGCGGTGGTGAGGCGGTTGCGCAGGACGCGGTGCGGGCGGTGCGGCCAGCCGATGTCGAAGAGGGAGGTGACGACGGTTTCGTCGGCCGCGGCCTCGACCACCCGTCGTTTGAACTCCGGATGCGCCGTGGATTCCGCGGCCGGTACGAACAGGGTGCCGGCCATGGCGCCGTCCGCGCCGCGCGCCACCGCGCCGGCGAGGTCCTTCCCGGTCGCGATCCCGCCCGCGACGGCCAGGACCGCGTGCGGGTGGCGTGCCCGGACGGCGGCCAGCAGGAGGTCCACCGGCTGCCGTCCGAGCAGGTGGCCGCCGGCTTCGGTGCCCTGGAGGATCAGGACGGCCGCGCCCCGGCCGAGGGCGGTGTCGGCGTCCGCGAGGGTGCCGACCTGGACCACCAGCGGGTGTCCGGCGGTGTGCACGGCCCGGGCGGCGTCGGCGTCGGGCAGCCCGAAGGAGGTGACGAAGCCTCCCGGGGGCAGTTCGGGCAGGGCCGCCCGGAGCTGGTCCAGGCAGCGCGCCGGGCCGGTGACCTCGGGGACCACGTTCACCCCGAACGGCCGGTCGGTGGCGGCCGCCGCCTCCCGCACCAGCCGGGCGGCCCGTGCGGGCGGTTCCTTGTACAGGGCAAGGGTGCCGCCGGCTCCGGCCCGGGACACCGCGGCGCACAGAGCGGGGCCGGCGACGGCGCCCATCCCGGCCTGCAGCAGCGGGAGTTCGAGCCCGAGCAGGGCGGCGAGCCGGGTCACGAGCGCTCCCCCGCCCGCCGTACCGCGCGGTGCGCGGCGGCCAGGTCCCCTTCGAAGAGGTCACCCAGGGCGTGCACCCAGCGTTCCAGGCCGAAGGCGACGCAGCCGGTGAAGGCCGGGCGGCCGGCGTGGTGGATGGCGCGGCGCTCGCCGAAGAAGTTGCGGTGGTTGTTGGTGGAGGCGACGGCGGTGCCGTCGGTGTGCAGGTACTCCTCCTTGACGGGGGCGAGCAGCTGCATGACGGTGCGGGCGCCGTCCTTCTGGAAGAAGGGGTCGGTGGCGGGCTGCCGGTCCAGGGTGAGACCGAGGGCCGCGCCGAAGGCGGTGATCCGCTCCTGGTGCCGGTCGAGGTGGGCGCGTACGGTTTCGGCCGGCCCGACGCACACGATCTCCCGCATGGTGAATCCCCAGAGCCTGCGCAGCCCGTCGTGGTGGTCCTCGTTGCGGAAGCACTGCGCGACGGTGGTGATCAGGACGGGGGTGTCCGCGCTGGTTCCGGTGAGGTGCAGGAAACAGCCGTAGCAGGCCGCGGAGGGCAGCAGGTGGGTGGCGTCGGCCAGATCGGGCGCGGGCAGCGCGGCGCCCGCGGGCCGGTCCGCGGCGAGGGCCTCCAGCCGGTCGGGGCGGATCCGGGTGACCGGGCTGCCCAGGTGCGGGAAGTTGCGGAAGTAGTCGAGGGTCCGCAGGTCCTCGGCCCGCAGCAGCGGTGGGTAGCTCTGCTGCCGGGCTCCGGCCTCTTTTCCCCACCGGGTGAACACCTCGTCCAGGGCGCCCCGCAGCAGTACGGCTGGTTCGTCGAGGGTGGCCAGTCCGTCCCGGACCGCCCAGGCGGTCCCGGTCGCCGTGGGGTCAGTGAGGGGCATCGAAGACCCCGATCCGGTTGAGGAAGTCGGTGGTCTTGTGCAGGACCTTCGCGTGCGCGGCCTGCCGGGCGGGGTGGGCGAGCAGTCGCCGGCGCAGCGCGAAGCCGTCCGGGAGGCCCGCGTCGCGGTAGACGGCAGGGTTGTAGAAGGACTCGATGCTGGTGGTGAGGTAGCGGCGGAGGTAGTGGCCCAGTTCGTGCCGGTCCTCCTCGTCGAGGCCGCTGTGCTGCAGGCGCTCCCACAGCAACTGCACCAGGCGGCGGCCGAAGGCGATGTGCCGGGACTCGTCCTGGTGGTGCAGGCGGTTGATGTGGCGGATGGTCGGGTGCAGTCGGCGGTCGGCGGCCAGGTGCACGTTGTAGTGGTCGACCATCTGCTCGAAGATCAGGATCCGGGCGAAGACGAGGAAGTTCTCGATGTTCGGATCGCGCGGGGATCCGGGCAGTTTCACCGACTTGTCGGGGTAGATCTTGTCCGCGTACTTGAGGCAGAAGGTGGCGAAGAACCACATGTGGTCGTTCTCCTCGCCGATGAAGTGGTGGAAGAACTCGGAGGGCAGCTCGAAGCCGGGCATGTGGATGCGCCGGGTGACCTCGATGAGCAGTTCGCGGATGCCGTGCACGTTGAGGCTGTAGAAGTTGACGCTCTCCCAGCGGCTCAGTGCCCGGAGCCGGGTGGGACTCAGTTCGTCCATCAGCTCGGTGCCGTGGACGGAGAGGAGTTCGGGGGACATCCAGAGTCCGTCGGCGGGGATCGTGGACGGCCAGTCGAAGGTGGTGAAGGGGTTGTAGTAGTCCGCGGTGGCCTTGTCCGAGAGCCGGTCGAGCAGGGCCCTGAACTCGGTGTCCTCGTCGGTGGCGGTGCCGGCCGCTGCGGCGGGCGGGGTGTCCAGGGGGCGCATGGGCGTCATTTCTTCCACCGGACGGCCGACAGCAGGGCCCGGTGGAGCTCGGGGGTGGCCGCGGCGACGCAGGACCGCTGGTTGGTGATGCTCAGGTCGGTCAGGACGGTGTCGCCGAGCGGCTGCCCGTATCCGTCGGTGATGACCGCCCCAGCCCGCTCGGCGAGGAAGACGGCCGCCGCGATGTCGTACGGGAACAGGTGCAGGACCCTGCCGTTGCCGACGCGTTCGAACTCGGGCAGCAACGCCGGGTCGTCGCGCAGCAGCCGGTTCCCGATGTCCACGTAGGCGTCGAGCTGGCCGGTGAGCAGCCGGGAGATCGACCAGGTGGCGCTGTTGAAGACGAAGACCCCGCCGGTGTTGGCCGAGAGGTCGATGAGGTGGCCGTGGGCCTCGGTCATCAGGCGGGCCGGGTGGCCGTTGAACTCCAGCGACCAGAACATCCGCGTGAGGTCGGTGGTGGCGGTCAGGGCGGGGACGGGATGGTCGTAGCCGTGCGCGACGATGCCGGGCGTCGCAAGGTCCCCGTAGAGGTAGGCGCCCGTGCGCAGTTCCATCAGCAGCGCGTGCTCGACGTCGGCGATGCGCGGGCGCTGCGACATGCGGGCGACGGCGACCGAGACGGTGGCCGACTCCAGGCCGGCGACGGCGGGCCGGGTGCCGTCGATGGGGTCGACGACCAGCAGATGGGCGGGGTCCGTGCCGTGGTACTGGAGGCCGCGGTCCTCGGAGTAGACGGCGACGGGCAGGTCGTGGCCGACGACGTACTTCCAGACGGCCGCCTCCGCGACCTCGTCGAGGCCGAACTGGGCGTCCCCGCCCGGCGAGTGGCCCCGGACCAGGCGGCTGCCGGCCCGGTGCTGGGCAGCCAGTACGGCCTCACGGACGGCGTCGGCAAGGCCGGTCACGTACCGGCGCACGGCCGCGGGCTCCGGAGGGCGGCCGGGCGCGGTGCCGGGCGCGGTGCCGGTCATGCGGCGGCCTCGGCGGCGAAGAGGGCTTCGAGCCGGTCGCAGAGCAGGTCGGCCTCCGTGCGGGTGAGGATCAGCGGCGGGCGGATCTTGATCACGTTGCCCCGGCCGTAGCGGGAGGTGCGCAGGATCAGACCGTGGTCCATGCCGCGGCGGGCCAGCGCCTGGGCCCGTTCGCTGTGCGGGCGGCCCCGGTCGTCGCCGATCTCGATCCCGATCATCAGGCCGAGGCCCCGTACGTCCACGACGGCGGGGTGCCGGGCGGCCAGGGCGCGCAGCCGTTCCATGACGTGGGCACCGACCTCCCGGACGTTCTCCAGGAAGCCCGGGCGGCCGATCACGTCGAGGGTGGTGGCCGCCGCAGCGGCGGCGAGTACGTTGCCGCCGTAGGTGAAGGAGTGGTGGTCGCTGCTGAGCCCGGCCATCCGCTCGTCCGCGACGATGGCCGCGATCTGGGCGCCGGAGCCGCCGAGGCCCTTGGCGGTGGTCAGGATGTCGGGCCGGACCCCGTAGTGCTCCGCGGCGAACATCCGGCCGACGCGGCCTATGCCGGTCTGGATCTCGTCGAAGATGAGGACGATGCCCCGTTCGTCGCAGAGGGCGCGCAGGGCGGGCAGGTAGCCGTCGGGGGGCACGATGTTGCCGCCGCTGCCGGAGACCGGTTCGACGACGACGCAGGCGACGCTGCCGGAACTGGCGTGGTCGAGGAAGTCGTTGATGCGTTCGACGCAGAGCATGCCGCAACTGTCGGGGCCGGCCTGGCGGTAGAAGCAGCGCAGGCAGTAGGGGTCGGGGACCTGGAGCACGCCGGGCATCAGGTGCGGGAAGGGAGCCTTGCGGAAGGACTCGCCCGACATGGTGGTCGTCATCATGGTCTGGCCGTGGTGACTGCGGAACAGGGTGATGACGTCGCGGCGGCCGGTGGCCACCTGCGCCATCTTGACCGCACCCTCGTTGGCGGTGGAACCGCCCGACACCTTGAGGTGCACCTTCGTCAGGTTCGGCGGGGTGACCTCGACCAGCCGCCGGACCAGCTCGTTGACGGGGGCGGTCTGGAAGGTCGAGGTGGTGTGCACCAGCCGCTCGGCCTGGTCGCGCATGGCCTTGACGACTTCGGGGTGGCCGTAGCCGAGACTCAGGTTGAAGGTGCCGGACGCGCAGTCGAGGTACTCGTTGCCGTCGGTGTCGTAGAGGTGGACGCCCTCCCCGTGGTCCATCTCGTACGCGCTGACCGGGTAGTAGATGTGGTTCTGTGCGTAGCTCAGGGCATCGCCGCGGACGTCGTCGCGGGCGTCGCGCTGGGCGCGCATCAGGTCGGCCATGTGACTCCTGTCGACTTCCGTCCCGCGGATGTTACGGACGGCGGATATCGATGTCTCCGGATTTCGGAATCGAAGATTCCGTCAAGGATTACGGTGCGGAAGTCACAGGTCCAGAACGAAGGTGAACGCGGCGTCCCAGCCGTCGGGCGTCTCACGCACGTCCATCAGGCATTCCGGCCGAAAGTATTTGTCGAGGTGATTTCGACGCTCGCCCGGAAAATACAGCATCGTGGTCAGCACGGCTCCGCCGGGCGGCTGCACCTTCACGTGCACGTGACGTGTCCGCCCGGGATACACGGCGGGCAGCACCGTCTCCAGCCGCCACTGCCCCTCGGCGTCCGCGAACTGGTGACCGCGCAGCCGAAAACCCTCGTCGTCATAGACTCCGGCATCCCCGACCTGCCAGAAGTCGAGCAGTGTGCCTCCGATCGGCTTGCCCTCGGGGGTGCGCACGGCTCCGTGCAGCAGCATCGGGACGCCCCCTTCCACGTCGCCTCGGAAACTGGTCCTGAAAGGGGTGTCGGGCTTGTAGTACGGACCTTCGCGCAGGGCCGGCGTCGGCGGTGTCCCGTTGCAGCGAACGGTCGGCGTGAGCGCGTTCAGGACGTTCTCCGGACTTTCGTTCACCACTGCGGAATTCTCCCTTGCTCAAGGATCTTTCGCTTCGGTCCAGGCAGACTAACCCGCCTTCCCGACACTGAGAAGAAGGCCAGGCGTCACCTACTCGCCATTTAATCGGCGCATATTGTCTGGTTCCGTGATCTGCACGGACAGAAGTCACCTCCTGGGAATGCGGCGGCGCACGGGACGGATGGGAAAAGGGGTGACAGTCCGGTTGCCGTCGCCCCCCGGCCGAGATCAGCACCCCCGGGCGGCCGCCCGGTGCAGTACGGTGCGGGCGCGGGCGAAGTAGGCCGGGTCGGGCGGTGCCGTGAGGATGTCCGCGAGCGCGAAGAGGTCCAGCGTCCGGCTGAGCCGCAGCCAGTCCCCGGGCAGTCGCCCGCTCCCGCCCCGGAAGCCCTTGACGAAGCCGGCGGTGAAGGCGGGCGGGTACTCGTGGGCGAAGCGCAGCATGTTCCCGACGTCGAAGAGCGGGGAGCCGCTGAAGGCGAGCTCCCAGTCGAGCACGGCGGCCACCGCCCAGTCCCCGGCCCGCCGCTCCACCAGGAGGTTCTTCGGGTTGAAGTCGCAGTGCACCAGGCTGCGTTCACCCGTCACGGCGGCAAGCGCCCGGGGTCCGCGGCGCGCCAGGGCGGACAGTACGGCCGCGTCCGTGCCGCTCAGCGGACCGTCCGCGGGCGCGGTGGACAGACAGCGGTCGACGAACCCGGACAGGTCACCCAGCGGGGCCGCGCCGTTCGGGGCCGCGCCGTTCGGGGCCGGGACCAGGGAGGAGTCGCCGAAGACGCCCGGTCGAGGCAGCCTGACCCGGCCGATCCGCGCCAGCACCGCGCCGACGGCCCGGCCCAGGTCCCGGGCCTCCCCGCTCGCCGGGCCGTCCGCGAGTACCTGGCTGAGCGGGGTCCCGTGGACGAACCGGTAGAGCAGGGTGGGGCGGCCGGTCGCCCGTCCGTACGGATCGGCCGCGACCACCGCGGTCACCGGTACGGTACGGGCCGCCGCCCGGCCGAGTACCGCGAGCTCCACGGCACAGGTGTTGCGCGGGACCCGGCTGCCGCTGGGCCGGTAGCGGCGCAGCACGTAGCGCTCCGCGGCCGGTGCGCCGAGGGGCTGGGCGGTGAGCAGGGTCATGTCGTTGGTGAACCCGCCGGGCAGCGGGTCCACCCCGTGCACGAGTGCCCCGGGCAGGGCGTGCCCGGTCAGCCAGGCGTGGGTGGCGGGGTCCAGGAGGCCCACCGGATCGGGGTGCGTCACACCGACCGGCCTGCCCGGCCCGGGGCCGTCCTCATGCGTCCCTTCCGCCCGATGGCCCAGGGCCGGAGTGAGGCCGCCGCTGTGCTGTGGCGGCCGACTCTGCTGCCTCGGCTGCCCCTGCCGCCTCAGCTGCCTCAGCTGCCTCAGCTGCCAGGACCAGGCCGCCCGCCGGTCCGGCGAGCCGGCCGAGCCGCGCCGGGAGCACGAAGTCCCCGGCCGCGTGCTCGGGCAGCCCGGGGTATCCGCCCAGTGCCGCGGTCAGTTCGGAGCGCAGCAGCGGGAACAGCCCGGGGAGTTCCGCGACGCCGCCGCCGATCACGATCCGCTGGGGCGCGGTCGTGTACACGATGTTGCGCAGTCCCGCGGCCAGGTAGGCCGCCTCCAGTCGCAGTGCCTCACGCAGTGCGCCGCCGGTCAGTTCCTCGGCCGGTGTCCCCCAACGGGCGCCCATCGCCTCGCCGCCCGCGAGCCCCTCCCAGCAGTCGCCGTGGAAGGGGCAGGAGCCGGGGAAGGTGTCGCCCGCGATCCGGGGCACGGCGAGGTGGCCCATCTCGGTGTGGACCAGCCCGCTGACCACCTTGCCGCCGATCACCGCGCCGCCGCCGATGCCGGTGCCGACGGTGAGGTAGACGTACGTGTCCAGGCCGCGCGCCGCACCCCAGCGGCCCTCACCGAGGGCCGCGCCGTTGACGTCGGTGTCGATGCGCACCGGCACACCGAGCGCGGCGGCGACCGGACCGGCGACGTCCACTCCGGACCAGCCGGGTTTGGGGGTGGCCGCGAGGTGGCCGAACCTCGCGTGGCCCGGGCGCAGTTCGAGGGGCCCGAAGGAGGCGATGCCGACCGCGTCCAGCGGTCCGGTCTCGGCGGCGGTCTCCTGGAAGAAGGCGATGGCCCGTTTCAGGGTGGGGCCCGGTTCGCCGGTCGGGAAGCGGATCTCGGCCTCGATCCGGTCCGGGGCCGAGCCGACCAGGCAGACGAACTTGGTCCCGCCGGACTCGATCGACCCGAGCCGGGGCGCGCTCACGTGCCCACCGGCCAGCCGTCGGCGCCGACCGGGCCGGAGTGCGAGCGGATGACCACCTTGAGCGCGTCGTAGCGGGGTGCCCCTGCGGGGCCGCCGCCCGTGGTGTCTGCGTGGGTGGGCCCGCCGAGCGCCGCGAAGGCCTCTTCGTACCGTTCGAGCGGGAACTCGTGCGTCACCAGCCGCTCCAGGACCGGTGCGGAGCCGGAGTCCTGTGGGCCGGCCAGTTCGGCGGCCAGGTCCACCGCGACCGGGAAGACGTCGGCACGGTAGTCCCCGGCGCCGATCAGCCGGATGCCGCGGTTGGTGAGCCGGAGCGGGCGCAGCGGCACGGTGTAGGTGTCGTCGAAGCCCATCACCACCACCCGGCCGCCGTCGTCGATCAGGCGCAGCGCCGCCTCCAGGCCGGTGCCCGTGGTGTCGAAGACGACGGAGGGACGCTCGCCGCCCGAGGCCTTCACCACGGCTTCGGCCGCGTCCCCCGCGGCGACGTCCACCACGTGCGCGAACTGCTCGCGGGCCCGCTCCAGCCGGTAGCCGTCCGGTTCCGCGACCGTGACACGGCGCGCCTGGCGGGCGGCGACCAGCGCGGTCAGCGTCCCGATCGGGCCCGCGCCGAGCACCACCACGGTGTCGTCGAAGGTGAGGGAAGCGGCGCGGACGTTGCTCAGGACGCACGCGAGCGGCTCGATCAGGACCGCGCCGCGGAAGGACAGCCCGGCGGGAACCCGTTCGACGAATCGTTCCGGCAGGGTCACGGCCTCCGCGTAGGTACCGTCACGGTCGACGCCGACCTCGGTCCCGGCCTTGTGGCGGCAGAAGTTGGTCGCTCCCCGGCGGCACGGAACACACCAGCCGCAGTACAGGGTGGGGTTGACCACCACTCGCTCCCCCACCACGACCGAACGCACCTGCGGCCCGGTCTCCCGCACCACACCCACCGACTCGTGCCCGAGCACCACGCCCGGCCGGGCCGGAAAACGCCCCAGCAGGATCTTGCGGTCCGTTCCGCACACCCCCGTACCGACGACCTCCACGACGACGTCGTCACCGTTCACGAGCCGCGCGGCGGGCCGGTCCTGCAGTTCGGCGGAGCCTGGACCCTGATAGACGAGAGCGCGCACGAGACCTCCCCATCGGTGTTCGGAGGGCGACGCTAGCCCAGCCGGACCCGACCGGAAACAACGCCTCTGAGCCACTCCACGGCGGCGGCCGGCCGGGCCCGGAGCCCGCGACCTCCAGGCCGACCGCAAAGGCCGCTGGTCAGAAGTGGCGACGGCCCGGGGCTCGGACGACACCGGGCCCCGGGCCCCGGGCAGAACATGTCCGAATCCAGGAAACCGGCCGCCCCCGTCCGTCACCCGATGCCGCCAACGGCCCCGCCGGACTGCTGCCGGGCGGAGGCAGGGTCAGTCGAGGTCGATCGTGAAACGCCTCGTGCCCGTGGCGATCGTGTCGGCGTGGACCGAGCCGCGAGCCCGGTCGTACTTCCCCGTGCCGCCGGTGATCCCGTTGTCGAACGAAGGGGGCGGACCCGGGTTGAGATTGCCGAAGACCATCCCCTGCACGGAGAGCTGGCCATCGGGGAGGACGTACGTCACGACGCACTCCTCCGCTCCGCCGTTGTCGACCCGGGTGGTGGTGCAGGTGCCGCCGGTTTCGCCGACCTGCTTGCCGTCCTTGTCGAAGAGGATCGAGCGGAAGACGGTCCGATCGCCCTGGGCGGGGGCGCCGCCGGGGTTGACGGGGAAACGCGTCTGCTCCGCGAGCCGGCCGGTGAGTGTGATGACCCGGTGTCCGCCCTCGGCGCGCGTCGAATCGGTGCCCGCCGCGGCGGCGGCCGCGACGGGGGCGCAGGCGAGAAGGGCAACCAGTGCGGTGGCCGTGCCGAGACAGGCCGCTCTGATGGGGCGCATCGTGTGGCTCCCGAGGTTGATGTTCATGGATGGTCAGGTGACGACACCGTCATGCGATTTCATTCATAACCCGGCTCTGCCACCGCCGGGAACGTCCCGGTACGACCCACCGGTAGATCCGATCAATCGGACCAACCGGGACGAGGTACGACCCGGGCGCTGCCGGCCCCGCCTCGTGCGGCACCGGCCGACGTGACCGGGCGACAGGTCGATGCCGAGGCCGGCCTCGGCCGGCGGCAGGACGAGCACCGGCAGGGCGGCCGCCTCGATCGGGGCGAGGCAGCCACCCGGACGTTGTTGCGTCCCGGTCAGGGCCCGGGAGGGCCGAGCCGCAGGGGCGCCCGCAAGGTGTCGTCGTCAAACCCGGGACCACGTGCGCCGGCTCCACACACAGCGGAACGGCCCGGTCGTGGCACGGCCGCGCGGGTCATGACCGTTCGTAGTAGTACCCGTCGCCGTGTGCGGGCCCGACGTTGTGCTGGAGCCCGGCCGGCTCGCTCCTGGTGAAGTACGACGGGTCCAGCACCCCGCAGAACTGGCTGTTGGACTGACTCTTGTCCACCGCTGCCGAACCGATGTTGATCCGGTTCCCGCCTGATGCCACCGACACCACCTTGGCCATGTTCTCGCAGTGACCCATGGTGGAGTCGCTGATCAGCCGGACGGCCCCGGACCGCGCGATGATCACGGTGACCGGCTGGTCGATGTTGAACTGGGCCTTGTAGGCCCAGGAGCCCGCGAAGTACGAGGGGAGCGCGTCGCCGCCCGACGAGCCGCCGCCGCTCGGCGAACCCGAACCACCACCCGGAGTCGTGCTCGCTCCGCCCGCACCGTTGCCGCCCGCACCGCCGCCACCCGCACCGTTGCCGCCGCCCGGACCCGAGCCGCCGGCCGCGCCCCCGGCGGCGGGCCCG
>NZ_JBGWAB010000065.1:0-42337 GCF_041862025.1 Streptomyces sp. AB3(2024) | reverse complement strand
CACAAAATAAAATCCTCCAACCCCACAACAACACCCCAAACCCCCCCCCCCCCCCCCCCCCCCCCCCCCCCCCCCCCCCCCCCCCCCCCCCCCCCCCCCCCCCACCGGCCACTCTGGGGAGAGCGCAGGGCAACGTGTTCGACTTTCTTGATTCCGGGCAGTACGACCTGCTCGGAGCCTTCTGGGTGACGGTTCAGCTCACCCTCTACTCGGCGGTGGGCTCCCTGATCTGGGGCACCGTCCTGGCCGGGATGCGGGTCAGCCCGGTCCCGCTGCTGCGGGGCTTCGGCACCGCTTACGTCAACCTGGTCCGCAACACGCCGCTGACCCTGCTGGTGATCGGGTGCTCGCTGGGTCTGTACCAGACCCTGACCATCAATCTGGGCGGCGACACCTCCAAGGAGACCGGGTTCCGGCTCGCCGTCCTGGCACTGATCGCCTACACCGGCACCTTCGTCTGCGAAGCGCTGCGTTCGGGCATCAACACCGTGCCCGTCGGCCAGGCCGAGGCCGCCCGCGCACTGGGGCTGAACTTCTTCCAGGTGCTCACCCTGATCGTGCTCCCCCAGGCCTTCCGGGCGGTCGTGGCGCCGCTCGCCAACGTACTGATCGCGCTCACCAAGAACACCACGGTGGCGGCGGCCATCGGCGTGGCCGAAGCGGCCCTGCTGATGAAGGAAATGGTCGAGAACGAGCCGCAGGCGCTCTTCGCCGTCTTCGGGATATTCGCGCTCGGCTTCTGTCTGCTGACCCTGCCCACCGGCCTGCTGCTGGGCTGGGTGGCCAAGCGAGTGGCGGTGAAGCGATGAGCTCCGTGCTGTACGACGTCCCGGGCCCCCGGGCCAAGGCGCGCAACTGGATATACGCCGGAGTCTTCCTCGTCCTGTTCGGGCTCGGCGCCTGGTGGATCCTGTCCGTCATGGCGGAGAAGAACCAGCTCGCCGCCGACAAGTGGAGCCCCTTCGTCACCGACAGTCGGATCTGGACGACCTTCCTGATCCCCGGTCTGCTGAAGACCCTGCAGGCCGGCGCGATCGCCATGGTCATCGCCCTCCCGCTGGGCGCCCTGCTCGGCATCGGCCGACTTTCCGACCACGCCTGGGTCCGCGGCCCGATCGGCACGGTCGTCGAATTCTTCCGCGCCATCCCGGTGCTGATGCTGATGCTCTTCAGCTCCGCCTTCTTCGTCCAGTTCACCACCGTGCCCTCCGACTCGCGGCCGTTGTACGCCGTCATCGTGGGCCTGGTCCTGTACAACTCCGCGGTCATCGCCGAGATCGTCCGGGCGGGTGTGCTCTCCCTGCCGCGCGGCCAGACCGACGCAGCCAAGGCGATCGGCATGCGCAAGGGCCAGACGATGGTCCACGTACTGATCCCCCAGGCCGTCACGGCCATGCTGCCCGCGCTGGTCAGTCAGCTCGTGGTCATCCTGAAGGACACCGCGCTCGGCGGGTCGCTGCTGGGCCTGACGGAACTGCTGTCGATGAACCGGCAGATCTCGGCGAACTACAGCAACACCATCGCCTCGCTCGTGGTCATCGCCCTGATCTTCATCGCGGTGAACTTCGCGCTCACCAGCTTCGCCTCCTGGCTGGAGGGGCGGCTGCGCAAGTCCACCAAGAGCACGGGCGCCGTGGTCGGCGTCGCGGAGGTCAGCGACATGGCCACCGGCCGGGCGGTCTGACGCCGGGTCAGCGACACGACGTAACCTGTGTGGTGGGGGGGGGGGGCGGGGCGGCCCGCCCCCCGCCGCCGCCCCGGGCCGGGCCCCCCCCCCGGCGCCGGCCCCCCCCCCCCCCCCCCCCCCCCCCCCCCCCCCCCCCCCCCCCCCCCCCCCCCACCGCTACGTCCGGACGGGTGTCACTTGACGCAGGCACCTCCAGTGGGTTGCATACGTTCTGTGATCACATACCGGACATCGGGAGCCCTGCCATGGACCCGGTGATCGTCGTCGGCGCGGGCCCGGTCGGACTGTCCCTGTCCCTCGCCCTGGCCGGCCACGGCGTGCCCTCCGTCCTCCTCGACGAGGGGCCCGGCAAGGACGAACCCCGGCCCGCCCGTTCCGTCGTCCTGCACGGCGACACCGCCACGATGGTGCACCGGCTGGGCTGCGCCACCCTGCGCGACGAGGGGGCGCACTTCGCGGCCTGGCGCACCATGAGGCGCCGTCAGGAGATGCGCCGGATCACCTTCGAGGACCGGCCCGCGCCCCTGCACCTCCCCCAGCACGCCCTCACGCGCGGCCTGCGCGACGCCGCCGCCGCGCACCCCCTCGTCCAGCTGGTCACCGACTGCAGGCTGGACTCCCTGGAGCAGGACGGCCACGGGGTCACCGCGCACACCCGGGGCGCCGAAGCCACCTGGTGGCGCGGCAGCCACCTCGTCGGCTGTGACGGGGCCCGCTCCACCGTGCGCAAGCTGCTCGGCATCCGCTTCCCGGGCCGGACCGCCGTGGAACGCCACGCCGTCGCCGCGCTGCGCGCCGAACTGCCCTGGCCCGGCGAGGCCTTGCTGCACCGCAACCCGCCCTCCGGGCCCGAGGAGGTCACCGCCCGGCCGCTGCCCGACGGGGTCTGGCGGCTGGACTGGCTACTGGCCGCGCGCGGCGAGCTGGTCACCCCGGACGCCCTCGTCACCCTCATCCGGGACACCCTCGCGGGGTGGTGCGGGGGCACCACTCCCCCGTACGACCTGATCGACACCGGGGTGCACACCCTGCACCACCGTCTCGCCCGGCGCTGGCGCGACGGCCGCGCCTTCCTCGCCGGGGACGCGGCGCACCTGCTGGGCGCGCTCGGCACCCAGGGCGTGGAGGAGGGGCTGCGCGACGCGGAGAACCTCGCCTGGAAGCTGGCCCTGGCCTGGCACCAGGGCGCCTCCGAGGCCCTGCTCGACAGCTACGAGGGCGAGCGGCGCACCGCCGTCGCCGCCCGGCTGCGCGCCGCCGACCAGGCCATGCCCGCCCTGCGGGGCGGCAGCGGCCTGCGCACCCTGCTTCCCGGATCCGCACGTTCCGCCGAGGCCCTGCTCACCGACGGGCACCTGGGCCGGGGCCCGCTCGGCGCGGAGCCGGTGTACGCCCCGCCGGTGGCCGTACGGGAGGTCCCCACGGCGACGGAGCCGGGCGGGCCGGTGGCGAACGTACCCGTCACGGCACCCGACGGGGCCACCGTGCCGCTGCGCGACCTGCTGGGGCGGGGCAGGCTGCTGGTCCTGCTCGTCGCCCCGGGCACCGGGGTGTGGGACCGGCGGCACTGGGTGGGGGCCGGGCTGATGCCCCGGCTCGCGGCGGCCGTGAGCGCCCTCCCGGTCCGCACCGAGCTGCTGGTCGCGGACTCCTACCCGGGGGCTCCGGCCCACACCGTGCTCCTCGTCCGGCCCGACGGGCACCTGGCGGCCACCTTCGCCGGGGTCCGTCCGGCGGAGCTGTACGAGGCGGCGGACGCGGTCCGGGCCGGCGCCCCGGAGGGCGCCCCCGCGGCGGCTCCCTCCGTCGCGCCCTCCACCACGCCCACAGCCGTGATCGATTGACGCTCCCGGGCACGCGTGGTTCACTCACCGACATGACCGGCAACGACGTACGCCTGTGGCGGAGGGTTCACATGGACCTGCTCCGCTACGCGGGCTGCGTGTGTCGCCCTTCCTGCTGATTCGCCTTCCCTCCGCGCGCTCAGTGCCCTTCCGGGCCCGCGCGCACCTGTCGCGAACTCCCAGGACGGTCATCGCATGTCTGCCCCCGCGCCCACGCACGCCCCTGCCCGCACCGCCGCGCCGACGGCGGCGGAACTCCTCGCCTTCGCCCTGCGCACCGCCGCCGACCCGGCGGTCGTGGACTCCCTGCCGCTGGATCCGCAGGGCCGCACCTGGATCCGGCTCGACGGTCCGGGCGGCAGTGAGGCCTGGCTGATCGGCTGGCCTCCCGGCACCGGTACCGGCTGGCACGACCACGCCGAATCGCGGGGCGCCTTCGCGACCGCGCGGGGCCGGCTCACCGAGCGCTCCCTGGCGGTACGGCTCCCCTCGGAGGGCTGGCAGAGCCTGGAGCTGGCTCCCGGCGTGGACCGCAGCCGCACCCTGACCGCGGGCGCGGGACGCGGCTTCGGGGAGCACCACGTCCACGAGGTCCTCAACGAGTCGACGGACGGGCACGCGGTCTCCGTCCACGCCTACTACCCGCCGCTGCCGTTGATCCGCCGCTACGGCCGCAGCGGCCCCGTCCTCACCCTGGAGCAGGTCGAGCGCCCGGCGGACTGGCAGTGAGCGCCCCGGTCGGCATCGACGAGCTGCTGGAACGGGTCCGCGCGGGCTACACCCGCATCGCACCGCGGGCCGCCCGCGAGGCGTTCTTCGACGGGGCCCTGCTGGTGGACATCCGCTACCAGGCGCTGCGCGAGCGGGACGGGCTGATCCCCGGCGCGGTGGTCGTCGAGCGCAACGAACTGGAGTGGCGGCTCGACCCGCAGGGCTCCCACCGTCTCCCGCAGGCCACCGGTCACGACCTCCGGGTGGTGGTGATCTGCAACGAGGGGTACGCCTCCACGCTGGCCGCGGCCTCCCTGCACGCCCTGGGGCTGCACCGGGCGACGGATCTGACGGGCGGCTTCCAGGCCTGGAAGGCGGCCGGCCTCCCCGTCGTTCCCGCCTGACGCCGGGCCGCCCCATCGGTTTCGGGGCCGGGGTCTCGGACCCGGCTTTCGGACGCGCGGGTCCAGGACCGGGGCCTCAGAGCCCGGGACCTCCCGGGTACCCGAGGTCGTCGGCGTCCTCGCCCTCCGCTTCCAGGGCGCGCCGGACCACCCGCAGGGCCATGCCCTCCGGGTACCCCTTGCGGGCGAGCATCCCGGCGAGGCGCCGGATCCGCTTGTCCCGCTCCAGGCCCCGGGTGGAGCGGAGCTTGCGCTCCACGAGCTCCCGGGCCGTGTGCTCCTCCTGCTCGGAGTCCAGCTGTTCCAGCGCCTCCTGCACGAGGGCGGTGTGCACCCCCTTGGTCCGCAGCTCCTGCGCGAGCGCCCGGCGGGCGAGCCCCCGGCCGCGGTGCCGGGACTCGACCCAGGCCCCCGCGAAGGCGGCGTCGTCGATCAGGCCCACCTCCTCGTACCGGGAGAGGACCTCCTGCGACACCTCCTCGGGGATGCCCCGCTTCTCCAGGGCGTCCGCGAGCTGGCGCCGGGTCCGCGGCATCCCGGTGAGCAGGCGCAGGCAGATCGCCCGCGCCTGCTCCTCGGGACTCTGGGGCGGCAGCTCCTGGCGGCCCTCACGCCCGCCGCTCGCGCCGCCCCTCTCCTGCTCCCGCACGGGTCAGCTCTTGGCGACGGCGGCCTTGGCCGACGTCTTGGCCTTCGACGCCGGGGCGGGCACGGCGGCCGCGGAGTCGGCCGATGCGGCGGCCGGCTCGTCGCCGGCGGCGGCGTCCTTGCGGACACCCACGCCCAGCTTCTCCTTGATCTTCCGCTCGATCTCGTTGGCGAGGTCGGGGTTGTCCTTCAGGAAGTTGCGGGCGTTCTCCTTGCCCTGGCCCAGCTGGTCGCCCTCGTACGTGTACCAGGCGCCGGCCTTGCGCACGAAACCGTGCTCCACGCCCATGTCGATCAGGCCGCCCTCGCGGCTGATGCCCTGGCCGTAGAGGATGTCGAACTCGGCCTGCTTGAAGGGGGGCGCGACCTTGTTCTTGACGACCTTGACGCGGGTGCGGTTGCCGACCGCGTCGGTGCCGTCCTTGAGGGTCTCGATGCGGCGGATGTCCAGGCGCACCGAGGCGTAGAACTTCAGCGCGCGGCCACCGGTGGTGGTCTCGGGCGAGCCGAACATCACACCGATCTTCTCGCGGAGCTGGTTGATGAAGATCGCGGTGGTCTTGGACTGGTTCAGCGCACCCGTGATCTTGCGGAGCGCCTGGCTCATCAGGCGGGCCTGGAGACCGACGTGCGAGTCGCCCATCTCACCCTCGATCTCCGCGCGCGGCACGAGCGCCGCGACGGAGTCGATGACGATCAGGTCGAGCGCGCCGGAGCGCACCAGCATGTCGACGATCTCCAGCGCCTGCTCGCCGGTGTCCGGCTGGGACAGGATGAGGTTGTCGGTGTCCACGCCGAGGGCCTTGGCGTACTCGGGGTCGAGCGCGTGCTCGGCGTCCACGAAGGCGACGGTGCCGCCGGCCTTCTGCGCGTTGGCCACGGCGTGCAGGGTGAGGGTGGTCTTACCGGAGGACTCCGGCCCGTACACCTCGATCACACGGCCGCGGGGCAGCCCGCCGACGCCGAGGGCGATGTCCAGAGCGGTCGACCCGGTGGGGATGACCTCGATGGGGTCGTTCGGCTTGTCGCCGAGGCGCATGACCGCACCCTTGCCGAATTGCCGTTCAATCTGTGCGAGCGCGGCGTCGAGAGCCTTCTCGCGGTCGGTGCCTGCCATGGGTTCCACCCGGTTTGCTTGAGTCGATCGCTTCACGCCATTGACGCTAACGCCTGCCACTGACAATGCGCTCCCACACCCGTTCCGGCTGTGGATAACCCATCAGAATGGATGTTCGATTTTCCTGTCAAGCGCACCACGCCACCCCCCTCCCGGGACGGTCCGGACGCCGGCGCACGCCCCCGCGGCCCGACCGCCGGGGGGACGGACGACAGCGGGGCCGCCGTCCGCCGGGTGGGGGCGGACGGCGGCCCCGGTGGGGGCGGCGGGGATCAGTCGGGGAGTCGGTCCGTGATCCAGGTGGCCAGTTCCTCGGTGATGGCCGTGTGCGCGGTGGTCGTGGACGAACAGCGGAAGTCGTCCAGCTCGCTCTCCTCCGGGCCGAGCGAGCCGATCTTCGCGTACAGGTCGTCCTGCGTGTCGATGTCGCGAATCGCGACCGCGCTGACCGAGGGGACGAAGCACACGTCCTCGTGCCGCAGGTCGACCTTGCCACCGAGCTTCTCCATCGACTCGGCAAGGATCCCGTACGTGTGCAGGGTTCCGCCCGGCGCGCCGTCCAGCTCCGGGAAGCCGCTGGTCGTGATGGTCTTCTCGGCCTTGGGGAACCTGCGGTTGAGGTAGGCGGCCGTCACGTCGTCGCCCTGGGCCTGGGTGTAGAAGGTGGTGCCCGGGTAGATCTTGTCGATCCGCAGCGCGACCTCGCCGGGCTTCACGTCCGGCAGGCCGATCCCGTCGGCGCGTCCGTTGGCCACACCGATCTTCATCGGGATCTGCGGCCAGCCGCCGACCCGGTCCAGGGCCGCCAGGAATTCGGTGCGCTCCGGGGCGACTCCGATCTTGCCGGAGTCCTTGTCGTAGTGCTGCCACAGCATCTGGCGCGCGGCGGGGCTGTTCATCTGCCGCGCGAAGTCGTTCGGGAACGGGATGAAGTGCGAGAACGCCTGCACACCGACCGGGATGGAAGCGCCGCGGTGCGGGCTGTCGTAGGAGAAGTACAGCGCGGTGCGGTGGTCCATCCGCTGCGTCTCCAGCTTGGCGAGCGCGTAGCGGGTGACGATGCCGCCCATGCTGAAGCCGCCGACGACCAGACGGGCGCCGCCCACCTGCTCGGCGCCGGCCCGCAGGATGACGGCCACGGCCGCCTCCGCGTTGTCCAGGATCGACGCGCTGCGCTCCTCGAAGCCGAGAAGGATCACGTCCCTGCCGCGCCGGCGCAGCTCGCTGATGAACGGGAAGCCGCCCTCCAGCCCCTGGTAGAGGACGTCGAGCTTGCTGCGGCCGAGGTTGAAGCCGTCGGCCATGATCACGGGCCGGGTGAGGTGGCGGTTGCCCTCGCCGAGGAAGACCCACGCGAAGCCGTTCGGAAGGGCCCACTCCTCGTGATCCGGCACCTCGATCGGCGCGGAGGGTTCGGCGGTCAGCGGACCGCCGAGGGTGAACGAACCGACGTTGGGCTCGGCCGTCTCGGACATGGTCGTGCTCCTTGCGGGAGGGGTGGGGGGAGACGACGTCATCATGGCGGGCGATTCGGCGTGATCACTCCTCTGAGCTGCGGAGTTCACCACATCTGATGGAGCCTGTACGGGATTGGTTTAGTGCTTCTGGCATGTGCCAGTGGCCCATTCTTTTCGCTCGCCTGTTCCATGACGGTTCGCCGCCGGGCCCGCGGCGCGAGGTGCGCCGCCGGCCCGGCCCCCGTCCGGTCAGCCGGCGGCGGCGCCGAACCACCGCGCCAGCGCGCCGAGCAGACCCTCCTGGTCCGCACCGACCCACACCACGTGCCCGTCCGGCCGCAGCAGCACGGCGGGCGCGTCCGGTTCCCCGCCGGCGTCGACCACGTGGTCGACCCGGTCCGCCCGGCCCGCCACCGACAGCAGGCCGGTCCGGTCGAGCAGCAGCCCGCGACCGCCGCGCATCAGCTCGTAGAGGCGCCCCTGCTTCAGCTCCAGGTCCCGCATGCGCCGGCCGAGCAGATCGTGGCCCTCGCCCAGGTCGTAGCGGACCCCGACCGCGGTGATCTGCTCGGTCACGTACCGGTTCACCACCTCGAAGTCCATCAACTGCGAAACGAACTCCCGCAGCGCCCGCGCGGCCGGATCCGCCCCGAGCAGCACCCCCTGCGCGAGGGTGCTGTCCAGCACGCGGGCGCCCTCCGCGTGCCGTTCGTCGTGGTAGCTGTCCAGCAGCCCCTCGGGCGCCCAGCCGTTGACCTCCGCCGCCAGCTTCCAGCCGAGGTTGAACGCGTCCTGGACACCGAGGTTGAGGCCCTGCCCGGCGGTCGGCGGGTGGATGTGCGCCGCGTCACCGGCCAGCAGCACCCGGCCGACCCGGTAGCGCTCGGCCTGCCGGGTGGCGTCGCCGACCCGCGAGATCCAGCGCGGCGAGTGCGCGCCGAAGTCGGTGCCCGCGAACTCCCGCAGCCGCGCGGTGAACTCCTCGAAGGTCGGCGCGGTCGTACGGTCCCCCACCGGCCCCCCGGCGGGCACGATGACGCGGTACGCCCCGCCGCCCAGGGGAACGGCCCCGAACCGGACGTGGGTCTTGCGGATCTCCCCGATCACGGCGGCCAGCTCCGCCGGTTCCGCGGTCAACTCGACGTCGCCGAGCAGCGTCTCGATCCTGGTCGGCTCACCGGGGAAGCCGACGCCGAGCAGCCCGCGCACCGTGCTGCGGCCGCCGTCGCAGCCGACGAGGAAGCGCGAGCGCAGCCGCGTGCCGTCGGCCAGCTCGACGTCCACCCCGTCCTCGTCCTGCGCCAGCCCGGCCAGTTCGGCGCCGCGCCGGATCTCGGCACCGAGCTCGACGGCCCGCTCGGTGAGGAGCCGCTCGGTGACCGTCTGCTCGATGGCGAGACCGTACGGGTGCGCCGTGTCCACCCCGTCGGGCCACGGCTTGATGATGGCCGAGAAGAAGCCGCCGGCCCGGAACCGCTCTCCGTGCGCCAGGAACCGCTCCAGCAGGCCGCGCTGGTCCATCACCTCGACGCTGCGCACGTGCAGCCCGCGCGCGCGGGACAGGCCGGACGGCTCCGTCAGCTTCTCCAGCACGACCGTCCGCACCCCGGCCAGCCGCAGTTCGGCGGCCAGCATCAACCCGGTCGGTCCACCACCGGCGACGATCACGTCGATTACGTCGACCATTGCGTTCCCCCTGTGTTCGTGCAGCTCATCGCTTCGAGGATCGATTCTGCGGCACCGCCCGGGCCTTGCCGCAAGTCCGCCCGGAACGGGACCGGCCCCGCCGATGGTGGTGTCGGCGGGGCCGGGGTGGTGCGGGGGTCGGGCGGGTACGGCCGCTGCCGCCGTTACGGCTTCGGCAGGGCGCAGCCGGGGCGGTTCAGGTCGATCTGATTGCCGGGGCCGATGCAGGGGACGAGGACGTACGTCTCCTGGGCGTAGTTGATGCCCTGTCGGACCGTCACGTTGCCGTTCTCGTCCACCTCGCACGGGTTGTTGTCCGTGCAGCGCTGTCCGTCCTCGTTGCCCGTGTTGTTCACGGCGACGACCTTGCCGGTCGTCGTGTCGATCACCGGGGAACCGGAGGTGCCGCCGATGGTGTTGCAGGACGAGGTGTAGCGGACCGAGTCCTTCCAGGTCCAGGCGCCTTCCTTGAGGCGGAACGCGAACCCGTCGACGCTGCAGCTGTAGGTCCGCTTCCAGTACCCGGACACCACCTTGATCGACGAACCCTGCGTCGGGCGGGCGTCGTTGAGGGTGAGCGCGCCTATGCCGTACTGGCTCTGGATCTGCGCGTAGGTCTTGGTCAGCTGGTACAGCGAGACGTCCGTGTCCGTCATCGTCCCGTACGCGATCTTGCTGGCGCGCAGCGTCGCGACCTTGGAGCCGGAAGCGTTGAGCAGCGAGAACGAGCGGCTGGAGGCGCGGTTGACCAGGACCTCGCCGGCGGCCGGGAAGCCGGTCTCCAGGCAGTGCCCGTTGGAGAGGACGAGCGCGGGGTCGTTCGGCTGCGAGGCGGGGGTGCGGACGACCGAGCCGGAACAGTTGCTGAGCGCGACGGTGCCCGCGTACGTGACGGCCACGGCCTGCGGGTTCTTGGCCGTTGCCCGGTCCGTGTCCTGGGGGGCGGAGGCCACGGCCGGCGCCGCCGCCGCTCCGGTGAGGAGCAGGGAGAGCAGGAGGCCGGTGAGAGGCTTGTTCATGTGGGGGTTCCCCTCTGGTGACGAATGCGACCGAAGATCCTTCGGTTGTCATGCGCATTCTCAGTTGACCTGAGTCAACTCACAAGAGGGCCTTGACAGTTGAGGAACAGGCGACCGGTACGGCCGTGGACGCTTCTCCCCCCAACCCCTCCCAACGGCGCACGGGCCGGACACCGGACCCCATACCGGGGCGCAAGGGCCACCGTCACCACCTGGCCGAATGTGACCTGTTCATGGCCGATACCCTGCGGTGCCCCCGACGAGGGGGGCACCGAGATTCCGCTCAGGAGGACCCATGGCCATCAAGAAGGCCACGATCCAGCAGCAGGTGGCAGACGCCCTCACCCAGGCGAACCCCACCGACCGGCCCATCGTCACCATCCAGGCCATCGCGGGCCCCAGCGTGTGGCTGATGAGCATGCTCGGCCTCATCGGCCAGGCGTTCCTCACCTACTACTTCGTCACGGTGACCGAGCAGGCGGTGGTCCTCCACAAGGCGAGCCGGCTGAGCAACCGCCCGCAGGAGATCGTCTTCGCGATACCGCCCGCCCAGGCCGTCGGCACCGTCACCGACGTCAACCGCAACGCCCTCTGGAGCTCGTTCCGCATCATGCTCCCCGGCCACGTGAAGCCGACGCGGATGAACGTGCACCGCATCTGGCGGGACGAGATGGACCAGGTGGTCGCCCTGCTGAACGGACAGCCCCAGCCGACCGCCTGACGGTGGCCCCGAGCCGGCGGGTGGAGGGGGCCACGTCCCCAGCCCCTCCGCCCCCGGCGCGCACCCCGCCTCACCACCAGTACACGGGATACCGGACGGCCCCCGGCCGCGCCCGCGACGCCGCCATCCCCGCCAGCACCAGCACGACCGCCGCACCGGTCAGCAGCGGCAGGAACCACGCCGGGTCCGGCGCCTGCAGCACCACCACCACGGTGGTCGCCGCCGCCGGCGAGTGCGGGGTCCGGGCCAGCGTCATGACCCCCACCGCCACCCCCGCCCCGAGCGCCGCCACCCACGGCGCGCCACCGAGCAGCGCCAGCGCCAGGTAGCCGACGGCCGCGCACAGGAGGTGCCCCGCGACGACACTGCGCGGCTGCGCCAGGGGCAGTGCGGGCACCCCGTAGACGATGGCCGCGCTCGCCGCGATCGGCGGGATCAGGACGGGCTCGCGCAGCAGCGCACCGATGCCGACGAGCGCCAGCAGCGCCGCGGCCGCCACCCCGCCGCTGACCAGGGCGGTGGCCCGGGCGGGTGCGACCGGCGCGGGCGCCCGCCCGGCGAGCGTGCGCAGGGCGGCCGGCCGGCCGGTGATCTCTTCGGTAGTCGTGTCCACGCTCATGGGCGCCAGGTGTACCGCACCCCCACATTCCGGCCCTATACGACGACCCCGCCGCGACTGACAACCAACGGTTGACACTCCATGGACTGTCAACCTAGGGTTGCACTCATGACGAACCCTTCCGTGGAACCCGTGGAACCCGTCCGCATGACCAATCCGGTCCGCCTCGACGACCTGATCGAGGCCATCAAGAAGGTCCACTCCGACACCCTGGAGCAACTCAGCGGCGCCGTGGTCGCCGCCGAGGCCCTCGGTGACGTGGCGGACCACCTCATCGGCCACTTCGTCGACCAGGCCCGCCGCTCCGGTGCCTCCTGGACCGACATCGGCCGCAGCATGGGCGTCACCCGCCAGGCGGCGCAGAAGCGCTTCGTCCCCAAGGCCGACAAGGAGGGCGACCCCGGCCTCGACCCGAACCAGGGCTTCGGACGCTTCACCCCCCGCGCCCGCAACGTCGTCGTCAGCGCCCAGAACGAGGCCCGCGCGGCCGGCCACACCGAGATCCGCCCCGAGCACCTGCTCCTGGGCCTGCTCGCCGAGCCCGAGGGCCTGTGGATCACCGCCCTCACCGCCCGCCGGCTCACCGCCGCCGACCTCCGCGCCGCCGCCACGGCAGCCCTGCCGGAACCCTCCGGCGCCCCCGTCCCCGACCTCGTGCCCTTCGACGCGGGCGCCAAGAAGGCCCTGGAGCTCACCTTCCGCGAGGCCTTGCGCCTGGGCCACGGCTACGTCGGCACCGAGCACATCCTGCTCGCCCTCCTCGAACTGGAGGACGGCGACGGCGTGCTGAGCGGCCTCGGACTCGACAAGGCCGAGACCGAGGCCCGCATCACCGCACTCCTGGCCTCCGTGCTCGACGGGTCCGCGCAGCCGCCGGCGCCGGAGCCGCGTCCGTGACCTCGTAGCGCTTGACGTACGCGCCGAGGAAGGACTGCAGCGTCGCGACGGCCGGGATCGCGATCAGCGCCCCGACCGCGCCCAGCAGGGCGGTGCCCGCGATCACCGACCCGAAGGCCACCGCAGGATGGATGTCCACCGTCCGCGCGGTCAGCTTCGGCTGGAGCATGTAGTTCTCGAACTGCTGGTAGACCACCACGAACCCGAGCACGTACAGCGCGTACCACGGGTTGACCGTGAAGGCGATCAGCATCGGCAGCGCGCCCGCCAGGTAGGTGCCGATGGTGGGGATGAACTGGGAGACCAGCCCCACCCAGACCGCCAGGGCGGGCGCGTACGGCAGGTCGAGGAACTCGAAGACGACGTAGTGCGCGATGCCGGAGATCAGCGCCATCAGGCCCCGGGAGTACAGGTAGCCGCCCGTTTTGGCGACGGCGATCTCCCAGGCCCGCAGCACCTCGGCCTGCTTCGCGGGCGGCAGCACGGAACACAGCGCGCGGCGCAGCCGGGGCCCGTCGGCGGCGAAGTAGAAGGAGAACAGGCCGACCGTCAGCAGCCTGAAGAGCCCGCCGAGCACGGTGGTGGACACGTCGAGCACACCGGTCGCGCTGTTCTGCACGTACTTCTGCAGCCAGTCGGAGTGCAGCAGGCTGTCCTGGATCTCCAGGCGGGACAGCTCGGTGTGGAACGTGGCGTTGATCGAGCTGATCACCGAGTCGAGGTAGCGCGGGAAGCCCTCCACCATGTCGACTATCTGTCCGGCGAGCATCGAGCCGAGCAGTGCGAGGAAGCCCGCCGTCGCGACGAACACACCGAGGAACACCAGGAAGGTGGCGAGCCCACGGCGCATGCCGCGGGCCGCCATCCTGGCCACGGCGGGTTCGATCGCGAGCGCCAGGAAGAACGCGATCAGGATGTTGACCAGCAGCCCGATCAGCTGGTGGAAGGCCCAGCTGCCGAGCTGGAAGCAGGCGACCAGGGCCAGTACGAGGACCACCGCGCGCGGCAGCCAGCGCGGCATCCGCGCCTCCCCCCGGGCGGGAGCGGTCCCGGCGGACACGTCCCCGGAGTCCCCGGCGTCCGGGGCCTGCGGTGCGTCCCCGCCGTCCGGGGCGTCCCCGTCGTCGGGGGCCTCCGGGGTCGGGCCGGTCGTCGTCGTCTCATCTCTGACTGCCACGCCGCCCAGTCTGTCCCACCCGCTTCCCGAATCACGAAGCGGTGTCCGCCTCAGCGCAGCGGGGCCGGAACGTCCACCGCCGTGCACACCGCGCGCCACACGTCCTTGGTCTCCCAGCCCGCGTCCAGTGCCTGGTGCACGGTGCGCCCGCCGAGTTCCGCCATCACGTGGTCCCGGGCGAAGGACTCCGCGTAGCCCGCACCGAAGTGCTCCGCCATCCGCTCCCAGAAAATCGTCAACCGCATGCCCCCAGTATCCCGCCCGGGAGAGTGCACCCGTCCCGTTGGCCCCCTGCTCCCGCGCCCGGCGCCCTACGGTGTCACGCATGCCTGGAGACGAATCTCCCCCGCCGGCCCCGCTGGCCCGCGCGGAACAGTTCATCTGGCTCACGGCCCGGGTGCTGGAGCAGCGGCGGTTCGCCTTCCACTTCCTCGGCGGGGACGCCGACGCGGTGGACGCCGCCCTCGGCGCGTACCTGGGCGACGACGGCGGCTACGGACACGCGCTCGACCCGGACCTGCGCGGCCCGCTGAGCCAGCCCCTGCACACCGCGCACGCCCTGCGGGTCCTCGACAGCCTCGGCCGCTGCGCCGGCCAGCGCATCGAGCGGCTCTGCCGCCACCTGACCGGGCTCTCCACCCCCGAGGGCGCGCTCCCCCTGGTCCGCCCGGCCCCGCACGACCATCCCGTGGCCCCCTACCACCCGGTGCGCGACGACCCGCCGGGCGAGCTGCTGACCACGGGGCCCGTCGTCGGCGTGCTGCACCGCAACCGGATCTGGCACGCCTGGCTGTTCCGGGCCACGGACTTCTGCTGGGAGCGGATCGAGACGCTGCGCCACTCTCACCCCTACGAGGTCCAGAGCGCGGTGGCCTTCCTCGACGGCGCCCCCGACCGGGCCCGCGCGGCGGCGGCCGCGGACCGGCTGGGACGGCTGGTGCGCGAGCGGCACCTCGTCGTGCTCGACCCGGGTCGGCGCGAGGAGTACGCGCCCGCCCCCGGCTACGCGCCGGGCGAGCTGCTCTTCCCGTACGACTACGCCCGGCGCCCGGAGTCACTGGCCCGGAGCTGGTTCACCGACGAGGAGATGCGCCGCTCGCTGGACTTCCTCACGGCGGAGCAGCAGCCGGACGGGGGCTGGCCGGTGCGCCGCCGCGCCTGGGCGCCGGGCAGCTCGCTGGAGCGGCGGCCGATCGTCACCCTGGAGGCCCTGCTGACGCTGCGGGCGTACGGGCGCCCGGTCGGCGCGGTCAGCCCCCCAGCGCCCGCACGCCCGCGGTGACCACCACCGCCGCCCCGACCACCACCAGGAACGGGGCGCGCAGCAGCAGGGCGAGCGCGGCGGCGGCCAGCCCGGCGGCGCGGGCGTCGAGCACCAGCTCGTGGCCGGTGCTGAAGGTCTGCTGAGCGGTGAGCGCGGCGAGCAGCGCGACCGGAAGCAGGCCGGACAGCCTGCGCACCAGGGGCCGCTCCAGGGCCCCGGCGGGCACGAGGAGTCCGGCGAGCTTGACGGCGTAGCAGCCGAAGACGGTCAGTGCGATGGCGATCCAGACGTTCACGAGCGGCGTCCCTTCATCCACAGCACGGCGGGCGCGGCCAGCGCGGCGATCAGCACGGGCACCCCGGAGGGCAGGACGGGCAGGAAGCCCAGTCCGAGGACCAGGGCCAGGCCCGCGACGGCCCGCTCGGTGGAGGTCTTCAGCATCGGCGCGAGCAGCGCGAGGAACACGGCGGGCCCGGCCGCGTCCAGCCCCCAGGCGGAGGTGTCCCCGATGGCCTCGGCGCCGAGCGCGCCCAGCAGGGTGGTGAGGTTCCACAGCAGGTAGAGGCTGAGCCCCGTGACGGTGAACCCGAGCCGGGCGGCCTTGCGGTCGGGCTGCGCCAGCGCCACGGCGGTGGTCTCGTCGATCACCCAGTGCGCGGCGAAGGGGCGCACGGCCCGGGGCAGCGCGAGCAGCTGGGACAGCCGCAGCCCGTAGAAGGCGTTGCGGGTGCCCAGGAAGAAGGCCCCGGCGGCCGCGGTGAAGGGGTTGCCACCCGCCGCGAGCGCGCCGACCAGGGCGAACTGCGAGGCTCCGGTGAAGACGAGCAGGCTCAGCACACAGGCCTGCAGCACGCTGATCCCGGCCCCGGCGGCGGTCACGCCGAAGGCGAACCCCGACAGGCCGACGGCCACTCCCACCCCGAGGGCGTCGCGGACGACGGCGGCCCGCGGCCGCCCGGGGGTCGGTCCCCCGTCGTGGACGGGGGCCTCTCGTATCACCATCTGGTTCTCTCCCACGCCCCGAACGTACGCGGGGCGCGGCCGGCCGGTCTTGTACGTTCTTGCACCCGCCCGGCGACCCGTCGCCGCAGGCAGGGGCCCGGCCGGGCCCCGTGACCCGGTGAACCCGTCCGGCCACGGCACTAGCCCGCGGCCCGCTCCCGCCGGTACGCGCCCGGGGGCACCCCGACGATCCGGGTGAAGTGCCGGTTCAGGTGCGGCTGGTCCGTGAAGCCGACGGTGACCGCCGCCTCGGCGGGCGCGGTGCCCGCGTCGAGCAGCAGGCGCGCCCGGCGGACCCGGGCGTCGGTGAGCCAGGTGTGGGGCGGCATCCCGTACCGGTCCCGGAAGGCGCGCAGCAGGGCGAAGGGGCTGGTGCCCAGTTCCTCCGCGAGGCGCTCCAGCGAGGGCGGCTCGGCCATCCGCTCCTCCAGCACGCTCCGGGCCCGTTCCGCGTCGGCCGCGCCCGCGCGCCGCGGCGGGCGGGCGGGCAGCGGGCCCGCGTGCCGGGTGAGCATCCGCGCCACGACGCCCCGCAGCAGGGTGTCGGCGGCGAGCGCGTTGCCGGCCTCCGCGGCCCGGTGCACGTCCGTGATGGCCCTGGAGGCCTCCGGGTCGGGGACCATGTCGGCGGTGAAGCCGGGGGTGCCGCGCAGGCCGCCGATCTCGGCGGCGACCTCGGCGATCAGGTCCCGGGAGGGGTAGAGGGTGGCGTACGCCCAGCCTTCGGGCGCCCCGGCGCGCGCGGTGTGCGCCACCTCCGGGTTGATCAGCACCACGCTGCCCGGCCCCGCCCGGACCGTGCCGGAGGGCAGGCCGATCTCCTCGACGCCGCCGGTGACGGCCGCGATGACGTAGCCGTCGTGCGCGTGGCGCGGGAAGGTGTGGCGGACGTAGTGGGCGCGCAGCAGGTCCAGCCCCGGCAACTGCGGGTACTGCCAGTGGCGGGCCCACTCCCGGCGCCCGTCGTGCGTTCCGTCCGTGCCCATGACCCCATTTTGCGCGCCGCCGCCGGGGGTGTCCGCGCAGGTCCGGTGCGTTGTCAGTGGCGGGGTGCACGATGGGGGCATGGCAGGCGCTGCGCTCGACTCGTTCTCCCCCGCGACCCGCTCCTGGTTCACGGGGGCCTTCCGTACGCCCACCGCCGCGCAGGAGGGCGCCTGGCGGGCGATCGGGGAGGGCTCGGACGTGCTCGTCGTGGCACCGACCGGTTCCGGCAAGACCCTCGCCGCCTTCCTCGCCGCCCTCGACCGGCTCGCCGCGGACCCGCCGCCCGCCGAACCGAAGAAGCGCTGCCGCGTCCTGTACGTGTCCCCGCTCAAGGCCCTCGCCGTGGACGTGGAGCGCAACCTGCGCAGCCCCCTGACCGGGATCCGGCAGGAATCGGCGCGCCTGGGCCTGCCCGAGCCGGACATCCGGGTGGGCATCCGCTCCGGGGACACCCCGCCCGCCGAGCGCCGCGCGCTGGCCGTCAGACCGCCGGACATCCTGATCACCACCCCGGAGTCGCTGTTCCTGATGCTGACCTCGGCGGCCAGGGAGGCGCTGGCGGGGGTCGAGACGGTGATCCTGGACGAGGTGCACGCCGTCGCGGGGACCAAGCGCGGGGCGCACCTGGCCCTGTCGTTGGAGCGGCTGGACGAGCTGCTGCCGCGCCCGGCCCGCCGGATCGGGCTGTCGGCGACGGTCCGGCCGGTGGAGGAGGTCGCCCGCTACCTCGCCCCGCGCGGCCGGGTGGAGATCGTGCAGCCGCCCTCGGACAAGGAGTTCGACCTGTCGGTGGTCGTACCCGTCGAGGACATGGGCGAGTTGGGGGGCTCCCCCGCCACCGAGGGCCGCGAGGGCGGTGACAAGCCGTCGATCTGGCCGCATGTGGAGGAGCGGATCGCGGACCTGGTGCAGGCCCACCGTTCGACGATCGTGTTCGCCAACTCCCGCCGTCTCGCGGAGCGGCTCTGCAACCGGCTCAACGAGATCGCCTACGAGCGGGCCGTGGGCGAGCCCCTGCCCCAGGGTGCGCCGCCCGCCGAGATCATGGCCCAGTCCGGCGCGGCCCGCGGGGCGCCTCCCCTGCTGGCCCGCGCGCACCACGGCTCGGTCTCCAAGGAGCAGCGGGCCCTGGTCGAGGAGGACCTGAAGGCGGGCCGGCTGCCCGCCGTGGTCGCCACGTCCAGCCTGGAACTCGGCATCGACATGGGTGCGGTGGACCTGGTGGTGCAGGTGGAGTCGCCGCCCTCGGTGGCCTCCGGGCTCCAGCGCGTGGGCCGCGCCGGACACCAGGTGGGCGCCGTCTCCAAGGGGGTGGTCTTCCCCAAGTACCGCGGGGACCTGGTCCAGGCGGCCGTGGTCACCGAGCGGATGCGCACCGGGGCGATCGAGTCCCTGCGCATCCCCTCCAACCCGCTGGACGTCCTCGCCCAGCAGCTGGTCGCCATGACGGCGATGGACACCTGGCAGCTGGACGACCTCCTCGCCCTGGTACGGCGGGCGGCGCCCTTCGCGGCGCTGCCGGAATCGGCGTTCACGGCGGTGCTGGACATGCTGGCGGGCCGCTACCCCTCCGACGCCTTCGCGGAACTCAGACCCAGGGTGGTCTGGGACCGGGTGGCGGGGACGGTCACCGGCCGGCCCGGCGCCCAGCGGCTCGCGGTCACCTCCGGGGGGACCATCCCGGACCGCGGTCTCTTCGGGGTCTTCCTCGCCGGCTCGGACCCCAAGAAGGGCGGCGGCCGGGTCGGCGAGCTGGACGAGGAGATGGTCTACGAGTCCCGCGTGGGCGACGTGTTCACCCTGGGCACCACCTCCTGGCGGATCGAGGACATCACCCGCGACCGGGTCCTGGTCACCCCGGCCCCCGGGGTACCGGGCCGGCTGCCGTTCTGGAAGGGCGACCAGCTGGGCCGCCCCCTCGAACTGGGCCGTGCGGTCGGCGCGTTCCTGCGCGAACTGGGCGGGCTGACCGAGGAGGACGCCCGGCTGCGGCTGCTGGCGGCCGGCCTGGACGCCCGCGCGGCGCAGAACGTCCTCGCCTACCTGGCCGAGCAGCGCGAGGCCTGCGGCCACGTACCGGACGACCGGACCATCGTGGTCGAGCGGTTCCGCGACGAACTGGGCGACTGGCGGGTGGTGGTCCACTCCCCCTTCGGCGCCCAGGTGCACGCCCCCTGGGCCCTGGCGCTCGGTGCCCGCCTCGCCGAGAAGTACGGCATGGACGCCCAGGTCATGCACGCCGACGACGGGATCGTCCTGCGCCTGCCGGACGCCGACCTGCTCTCCGTGGACCTCCTCGACCACGACCCCTCGCACCCCACGGACTTCGCGTTCGACGACGACCGGGCGCCGCTCGGCGCGGCCGACGTCGCCTTCGAGCGGGGCGAGGTCAGCGGGATCGTCACAGACCAAGTCGGCGGTTCGGCCCTGTTCGCCTCCCGGTTCCGCGAGTGCGCGGCCCGCGCGCTGCTGCTGCCGCGCCGCAGCCCGGGCAAGCGCACCCCGTTGTGGCAACAGCGCCAGCGGGCCTCGCAGCTGCTCCAGGTGGCCTCGGAGTTCGGCTCGTTCCCGATCGTGCTGGAAGCCGTACGGGAATGCCTCCAGGACGTCTTCGACGTGCCGGGGCTGACGGAGCTGATGGGGGACATCGAGGCGCGCCGCGTGCGCATGGTCGAGGTGACCACCCCCGAACCCTCCCCCTTCGCCCGCTCCCTCCTGTTCGGGTACGTCGCCCAGTTCCTCTACGAGGGGGACTCACCGCTCGCCGAGCGGCGCGCGGCGGCGCTCTCGCTCGACTCCCGGCTGCTGGCCGAGCTCCTGGGCCAGGCCGAGCTGCGCGAACTGCTCGACGCCGAGGTGCTGGAGGAGCTGGAGCGGGAGCTGCAGTGGCTGACCGCCGACCGCCGGGCCAAGGACGCCGAGTCGGTGGCCGACCTGCTGCGCCTGCTGGGCCCGCTGACCGACGCCGAGCTGGCCGAGCGGGGCGCCGAGCCCGGCTGGGCCCCCGGGCTGGCGGCGGCCCGCCGGGCGATCCGGGTCCGGATCGGCGGCGCGGACCACTGGGCGGCGATCGAGGATGCCGGCCGGCTGCGGGACGCGCTGGGCACGGCCCTGCCGGTGGGGGTCCCGGAGGCGTTCACCGAGCCGGTCAAGGACCCCCTCGGCGATCTCCTGGCCCGCTACGCGCGCACCCACGGCCCGTTCACCACCGCCACCGCCGCCGCCCGATTCGGCCTGGGCACGGCGGTGACGGAGGGCGCCCTGCACCGGCTCGCGGCGCCGGGCCGGCTGGTGCAGGGCGAGTTCCATCCGGCGGGCATCGGCCAGGAGTGGTGCGACGCGACGGTGCTGCGCAGGCTGCGGCGCCGCTCGCTGGCCGCGCTGCGCCAGGAACTGGAGCCCGTCCCGCCGGCCTCGCTGGCCACCTTCCTGCCCCAGTGGCAGCACCTGGGCGGCGGGCTGCGCGGCATCGACGGCCTGGCCCGCGCCATCGAGCAGCTCCAGGGCGCGCCGGTCCCGGCCTCGGCCCTGGAGCGGCTGATCCTGCCCTCGCGGGTCGCCGGGTACTCCCCGGCCCTGCTGGACGAGCTGACCACGACGGGCGAGGTGGTGTGGGCCGGAGCCGGAGCCCTGCCGGGCAAGGACGGCTGGATCTCCCTCTACCTGGCGGACGCGGCGCCCCTGCTGCTGCCCCCGGCACACCCTCTGGAGCCGTCCCCGCTGCACCAGGGGGTGCTGGAGGCCCTCTCCTCGGGGCGGGCCCTGTTCTTCCGGCAGCTGGCGGAATCGGTCCGCGCCGGGCTCCCGGACGCCTCCGACCCGGAGCTGTCCTCGGCCCTGTGGGACCTGGCCTGGTCGGGTCGGGTGACGAACGACACCCTGGCCCCGCTGCGCTCCCTGCTCGGCTCGGGCCGCACGGCGGGTGCCACCGCGCACCGCGCCCGCCGTACGGTGCCGCGCGGCCGGTACGGGACCCTGAGCGCCACCGTCTCCCGTACGGGCCCGCCCACGGTCTCGGGCCGCTGGTCGCTGCTGCCCGCGCCCGCGCCCGACCCGACGCACCGGGCGCACGCGCTGGCCCGGACCCTGCTGGACCGGCACGGCGTGGTCACCCGCGGGGCGGTGGCCGCGGAGGGGGTCGAGGGCGGGTTCAGCGCGGTGTACCGGATCCTGTCCGCGTTCGAGGACAGCGGGCAGGCCCGGCGGGGGTACGTGGTGGAGGGGCTGGGCGCGGCCCAGTTCGCGATGGACGGCGCGGTGGACCGCCTGCGGGCCGCCGAGCGGACCCCGCCGCCGCTGGCGGCCGTGGTGCTGGCCGCGGCCGATCCGGCGAACGCGTACGGGGCGGCCCTGGGCTGGCCGGAGCCCCCGGCCGGCGCCACCCACAAGCCGGGCCGCAAGGCGGGCTCCCTGGTGGTCCTGGTCGACGGCGAGCTCACCCTCTACCTGGAGCGCGGCGGCAAGACCCTGCTGGCCTGGCCGGAGGCCGACGATCCGCGCCTCGCGGCGGCGACGTCCGCCCTGGTGGCGGCCTCCCGCGCGGGCACCCTTCCGGACCTGACGGTGGAGCGGGTCAACGCCACCCCGGCCCTGACCGCCCCGCTCGGCAAGTCCCTCGAATCGGCCGGCTTCCACGCCACCCCGCGGGGGCTGCGCCTGCGCAACTAGGCAGCCGCAGGAAGCCCCTTGTGGGGAAACGGCCCGGACTCGCTCCAGTCTCGACTCGGCCACGTATGTCTTGGCCATGTCACGAAACCGCTGCCAGCCGCTCCTGAGCTGGCACTGATGCTTATTCATGGCTTATCAAAGGTGATCACAGGCACCGCATTGGCGGTGCACAGTCATGGGGGAGAAGAACAGTGAGCACCATCAGCATGCGCAAGACCACCGTGGTCGCGGCCGGCCTCGCCGTCGCCGCGAGCCTGGTCCTGACGGGCTGCAAGGACGGCAACGAGGAGATCACCCCGGCGGCCCCGTCCAGCCAGCCCTCGCAGCCGGCGGGCCAGCCCTCCGGCTACGCCAGCTCCCCGGCCGGTTCCCCGTCCGCGGGCGGCTCCGCCGGCTCCAGCGGCGCACCCGCCGCCGGCGGCAGCGGCGCGGTGGCCAAGTCGGGCCAGGCCTTCAAGATCGGCGAGGCGGCGACGGTCCCGTTCACCTCCGGCGGCAAGACCGGCCAGCTCGCCCTCACGGTCACCAGCATCGACGCGGGAAACCCGGCCGACCTGGCGCCCCTGAACGTCGCCGACAAGGTGAAGGGCCAGACGCCCTTCTACATCCACTACACGGTCAAGAACACCGGTACGTCGGACCTGTCCTTCGCCAGCGTCGGCCACATCAAGGGCCTGCTCGACGGCGGCGCCGAGTCCGGCGTCCTGCTGACCATCGGCAAGTTCGAGAAGTGCCCGAACGAATCCCTGCCGCAGGGCTTCACCAACGGCAAGACCCAGACCTCCTGCGCCATCGCGCTCGCGCCGACCGGCGCCAAGGTCACCGGCGCCGAGTACTGGGGCGACCCGTACAACAACCTGAGCAGCCCCGCCCAGAAGGGCCTCACCTGGAAGTGATGAGCGGCCCATCAGGCCCTCACGCCTCCTGATCCGCGAACCCCCTGCGGCGGCCATCCCGCCCAGGGGGTTCCGCGTTCCCCGGGCCGGCGGCGCGACAATGGCCGCATGCCCGAAGGAGACAGCGTCCACCGCGTCGCGGCCCGCCTGCACGCCGCCCTCGCGGGCAAGCGCCTCACCCACGCGGACCTGCGCGTCCCCCGTTTCGCCACCGCCGACCTCACCGGGCACACGGTCCTCGACGTCACCCCGCGCGGCAAGCACCTCCTGACCCGCCTCGACAGCGGCCTCACCCTCCACAGCCACCTGCGCATGGACGGCGCCTGGTACGTCTTCGCCCCCGGCCAGAAGTGGCGCGGCGGCCCCGCACACGAGATCCGGGCGGTCCTGGCCACCGCCGACGCCACCGCCGTCGGCTACCGCCTGCCCGTCCTCGAACTGCTCCGCACCACCGACGAGGACCGCGTGGTGGGCCACCTCGGCCCCGACCCGCTCGGCCCCGACTGGAACCCCGCCGGGGCGGCGGCCAACCTCCTCGCCGACCCCGCACGACCCCTGGGCGAGGCCCTGCTCGACCAGCGCAACCTGGCGGGCATCGGCAACATCTACAAGGCCGAGCTCTGCTTCCTCGCCCGGGCCACCCCCTGGACCCCGGTCGGGGAACTCCCCGACCCGCCGGTCACCCTCCCCCGCCTGGCCGCCGCCGCGCAGCGCCTGCTGGCCGCGAACACCGGCGACCCCGCGCGGCCCCGGCGCCGCAACACCACCGGCAGCCGCCGCCCCGGCCGGGAGCTGTTCGTCTACGGCCGCGCCCGGCGTCCCTGCCTGCGCTGCGGCACCCCGGTGCGCGAGGGCGTACAGGACGGCCGACCCGCGTACTGGTGCCCGAGCTGCCAATCCGGCCCGGCTCCGACGCACTAGTTGACGGCCCGTCAGATCCGCTCGTACGGTCCCTGCATGCCCACACCCAGCCCGTACGACCTCACCGGCCGCACCGCGCTCGTCACCGGAGCCGCGAGCGGGATAGGCCGCGCCACCGCCCTCCTCCTCGCCCGCGCCGGCGCCGTCGTGCACTGCGCGGACCGCGACGAGCCGGGCCTCGTGGAGACCGCGGCCCTGATCGCCAAGAGTGGCGGCACCGCCACCGCCCACCCCCTCGACGTCACCGACCGCGCCGCGCTGCGGGCCGCCGTCGCCGCGGCCGGACCGCTGGACATCGCCGCCGCCATCGCCGGCGTGATGCACACCAGCAGCGTCCTGGAGACCACCGACGAGGACCTCGACCGGATCCTGGACATCAACTTCAAAGGGGTGCTGCGCACCTGCCAGGAGGCCGTCAGCGCCATGATCGCCGCCGGCCGCCCCGGCTCGGTGGTCACCATGGCCTCCGGCGCCGTGGACGCCGCCCAGCCGGGGCTGCTCTGCTACAGCGCCGCCAAGGCCGCCGTGGTCCAGCTCACGAAGACCCTCGCGACCGAGGCCGGCCCGCACGGCATCCGCGTCAACGCCGTCGCCCCGGGCTGGATCCGCACCCCCATGACCGGCCGGCACGGCGCCGAGGTCCAGCAGCGGACGGAGGAGGCCATGGTCCGGATGTCCCCGCTGCGCCGGGTCGGGGAGCCCGAGGACATCGCCCAGGCGGTGCTCTACCTGGCCTGCGACGCCTCGTCCTTCACGACGGGCCAGATCCTTCGTCCGAACGGCGGAGTATCGATGCCCTGGTGAGCCGCTGCCCCACCGCGGCGGCCGACGCCCCGGCAGCCCCTGCGGCCGCCCGGGCCCTGCGTACGGGGATCTGCCCCGTGCAGTGCACCGGCAGGAGCCCCAGCCCCCATCCGCCCACCGCCACGGCACCCTCCACGGGCCCGGTGTCCTCGGGCGCCAGCGCGAGCCGCAGCACGGCCCACCACCAGAGGACGCCCACTGCCAGGGCGAGGGGTATGAGCAACCGCCGCACGGCCACCTCCACGGGGTCCCCCCGGACGGAGTCCGGGGAAGGGCCTGATCGGGGACGGGCCCATCCTCCCGCAGGACCGCGGCCCCCGCACCCAGAACGCCCGCCGCTTCGCCCCACCGGCCCCCGGACGGCAAAGAGCCCCGGCCGGTGCTCACGCACCCTCCGGGGCTCCCGCCACGCTCACATGCTTGACTCGCGCTCAAGCGGCGACGACGTTCACCGCTTCCACGGGCGCCTTGATGGTCACCCGCTCCGGTCCGCCCGTGACCGAGGCCACGGAAACCGAATTGAGCATCGGGCGCACCGGTGCCGGCACCGGTTCGCTTGCGGCGGCCGACTGCGCAAGCTCCGCCAGCGACAGCTCGTCACTGACTTCGCGCATCAGCTCGGACATCCGTACGTCCAACGCGTCGCAGATCGCGGAGAGCAGCTCGGAGGATGCCTCCTTCTGCCCCCGCTCCACCTCGGAGAGATAGCCGAGCGAAACTCGGGCGGACGAGGAGACTTCGCGCAGAGTACGGCCCTGGCGCTGGCGCTGCCGACGCAGCACGTCACCCAGCAGGCGACGGAGCAGAATCATCGGTGGCTCCCTCCTCTGACCGTGTAGCCGTAACCTTCACGCCCCACCGTACCGCCTCGCGCCGCGGCCGTGCGGGGAGCGATGTCGTGTTCACTCAGGGCTGCAAACATCAAATCCCCCCGTTCCGTTCCGTATCCTGCCCCCGCAGATTCTCGCGGAGTTCGCTTGAGAGGAGTTCGAGCACTGTCCGTGCACTCTCCCTACGAATTTCCGCACGGGAGCCGTTCAACCGCAGCCGGGCCGATTTCCTGCCCGCAGGGCCGGCCACGGCGATGAAAACCGTGCCCACCGGCTGCCCGTCCTGAGGGTCCGGACCGGCCACTCCGGTGGTCGCGATCCCCCACGATGCACCCGTCAGGCTCCGCACTCCGCTCGCCATCTCGACTGCGACCTGCGCGTTCACCGCGCCTTCGGCCGCGAGCAGCGCCGCGTCCACCCCGAGGACCCGGTGCTTGAGTTCCGTGGCGTACGCCGTGACCGAGCCGAGGAAGGAGCGCGAGGCCCCCGGCACCGCCGTGATCTCGGCGGCGACCATGCCGCCGGTCAGCGACTCCGCCACCGCGAGCGTCTGGTCACGCTCCGCAAGCATCCGCAGCACGTCCCCGGCCACGCCGGCCGTCTCCGCCGCGTCTTCCGCCGCTCCGGAGGTCTCCGGCGCGTCCCCCGCCCCGTACGTCACTTCGCGGCCCGCTCCTCCGCCAGCCCGGCCCGGCGCAGCACCACGGCCTGCCGGACGTAGTCCAGGCCGGTGACCACGGTCAGCACGACGGCGACCCCCATCACCCAGAACCGCATGGTCGCCAGCGGCCCGGTCAGGGCGAGCACGTACATGCCCACGGCGGTGCCCTGGGCCAGGGTCTTGAGCTTGCCGCCCCGGCTGGCAGGAATCACTCCGTACCGGATCACCCAGAAGCGCATCAGCGTGATCCCGAGCTCGCGCCCGAGGATCACCGCCGTCACCCACCAGGGCAGGTCGCCGAGCCAGGACAGACACACCAGGGCCGACCCCATGATCGCCTTGTCGGCGATGGGGTCGGCGATCTTCCCGAAGTCCGTGACCAGGTTGTACGTCCGGGCCAGGTGCCCGTCGAAGATGTCCGTGATCATGGCGACGGCGAAGGCCGCCCAGGCCAGCGCCCGCCAGACGGGGTCGTAGCCCCCGTCGGCGAGCAGCAGCAGGACGAATCCCGGCACGAGCACGAGCCGGATCATCGTCAGGATGTTGGCGATGTTCCAGAGGCTGGCCTGATTGACGGCCGCAGTCCCGAGCTTCGCGCCGGGCGTGGGCCGGCGGCCGGTCCCGCCCGCCGCCGATGCCGGGACTCCGGTCATCCGGCCTCCTCCTCAAGGTGCAGGTCCAGGGGCTCCGCCACCAGGTCCACACCCAGCGTTCCGACCACCTTGGCCGTGACGATACGCCCCGGCACCAGACCCGCGCCGTCCGTGAAGACCACCTGGCCGTCCGTCTCGGGCGCCTGGTGGGCGGCGCGCCCGTAGGCGCCCTCGCCCTCCTCCGCCTCGTCCAGCGGCACGACCGTCTCGACGAGGACCTCCAAGGTCTCCCCGATCCGCTCCTCGGCGCGCTGGGAGGTGAGCTCCTCGGCGAGCCGCTGCATGTGCGCGAGGCGCTCGGCGATGGTGTCCGCGTCCAGCTTGTTCTCGTAGCCGACGGCCTCGGTACCGTCCTCGTCGGAGTAGCCGAAGACGCCGATGGCGTCGAGGCGGGCGTGGGTGAGGAAACGCTCCAGCTCGGCGAAGTCCGACTCCGTCTCGCCGGGGAAGCCGACGATGAAGTTGGACCGGACGCCGGCCTGCGGGGCCTTGCTGCGGATGGTGTCCAGCAGCTCCAGGAAGCGGTCGGTGTCACCGAAGCGGCGCATGGCGCGCAGCACGTCGGGGGCCGAGTGCTGGAAGGACAGGTCGAAGTACGGCACGACCTTGGGGGTCGAGGTGAGCACGTCGATCAGGCCGGGCCGCATCTCGGCGGGCTGAAGGTAGCTGACGCGGACGCGCTCGATGCCGTCCACCTCGGCCAGCTCGGGCAGCAGGGTCTCCAGCAGGCGGATGTCGCCGAGGTCCTTGCCGTACGAGGTGTTGTTCTCGGAGACCAGCATGATCTCCTTGACGCCCTGCTCGGCGAGCCAGCGCGTCTCGCCCAGCACGTCGCTGGGGCGGCGGGAGATGAAGGAGCCGCGGAAGGACGGGATGGCGCAGAAGGAGCAGCGGCGGTCGCAGCCGGAGGCGAGCTTGACCGAGGCGACCGGGCTCTTGTCGAGGCGGCGGCGCAGCGGGGCGCGCGGCCCGGAGGCGGGCGCGAGGCCCTCGGGGAGGTCCGCCGGGGCGGCCTCGGGCTCCTGGGCGTGTCCGGGCAGGGCCACCGCGGTGTCCTGGCGTTCCGCCGGGCTGATCGGCAGCAGCTTGCGCCGGTCGCGCGGGGTGTGGGAGGCGTGGACGCCCCCGTTGAGGATGGTCTGGAGGCGGTCGGAGATGTCGGCGTAGTCGTCGAAGCCGAGGACCCCGTCGGCCTCGGGGAGCGCTTCGGCGAGTTCCTTGCCGTAGCGCTCGGCCATACAGCCGACGGCGACGACGGCCTGGGTCTTGCCGTGATCCTTGAGATCGTTGGCTTCCAGCAGGGCGTCTACGGAGTCCTTCTTGGCGGCTTCGACGAAGCCACAGGTGTTGACGACGGCTACGTCCGCGTCGGCGGCGTCCTCGACGAGCTCCCAGCCATCCGCCGCCAAGCGGCCTGCGAGCTCCTCCGAGTCCACCTCGTTACGGGCGCAGCCAAGAGTGACAAGGGCGACGGTACGGCGTTCGGGCATGGACTCAAGACTACTTCGTCCGGACGCGGGCCCCCGCCCAAGTCCCCCCAGAACAAGATCCCCGGGGCCGGCGGCAGGTGCCGCGCGGGATCCCGGGGATCTGGAACTTTTTATTCCGCGCTGGTCAGCCCGCCTGGGCCTGGCCCTGGCGCGGGTCGTCCTTGGTGTAGGTGAGACGTTCCACCTGACCGGCCTGGAAGCGCTCCTTGATCTCCTTGCCGTTCACGAACAGCTTGACGACCCCGGCGTCGCCGAGCACCAGGTCCACGGACTCCTTGTCCGTGAAGGTCTTCGACTCGCCCTGCGCGAGGGTTCCGTCGAAGAGCAGCCGGCCGCTGTGGTCCTTCGCGGAGATCCAGCTCTCGCCGGTGTCGGCCGTCAGGACGACCGTGACGAGGTCCTTGGGGGCCGCGGCGATGGCGCTGTCGGAGGGCTCCGGCTTGGGTGCCGACGGGGTCTGCTGGGGCTGGGCGGCCGGCTTGCCCGCGGGCTGCTTGAGTGCGGACTTCGGAGCGGCGGAACCTTCCGCCACCGGCCGCTTGCCCTGACCGTCGCCGCCGCCGCTGAAGGCGGTGAAGCCGACGAAGCCGATCACGGCGACGATGGCGGCGACCATGGCGGCGGTCCAGTTGGGCCGCTGCCGTTCGGGTCGGATCCGCTCGGCTTCGAACATCGGCGCGGCGGGGGTGGGTGCCGGCCGGCCGCCGTGGGCCGCGTCGTAGCTGTCGATCAGGGGTGCCGGATCGATGTGCACGGCGCGGGCGAGCGTACGGATGTGGCCGCGGGCGTAGACGTCGCCGCCGCACCGCGTGAAATCGTCCTCTTCGATCGCGTGCACGATCGGGATGCGCACGCGGGTGGTGGAACTGACCTCGTCGACTGTCAGCCCGGCGGCGATCCGGGCCTTCTTGAGGGCCGTCCCGATGGACGGTCCTTCGACGGAAGGTTCGACGATGCGGTCCTCGGACCGGTCGTCGGTCGAAGGACGCTCTTCTTCGGGGGAGTTGGAGTTGCCGATGGACACGAGGGCGCCTTTCGAGCGTGTAGCCACCTGCTGGCTTCCCAGTCTAGGGGGGTGACGAAAGGGTGGGGCAACCGGAGGGGTGCACTCCCTACGCCATCCGAATGGCTTCGGGAACACCCGCCGCTGCCTCCCTCAACTTGACGCACGCCCGGGGGAAACGGTTGCCCGCCGATCCCATACGGTCGGGTGAGCCTGACGGATCCCCGTTCTAGGGTGCGTCCTGGCCCCGGATCACCGCGAGGATCGCGTCGAGTTCGTCGGGTTTGACCAGGACGTCACGCGCCTTGGAGCCCTCGCTCGCACCGACCACGCCCCGGGACTCCATCAGGTCCATGAGCCGGCCGGCCTTCGCGAAGCCCACGCGCAGCTTGCGCTGGAGCATGGAGGTGGAGCCGAACTGGGTGGAGACCACCAGCTCCGCCGCCTGGCACAGCAGGTCGAGGTCGTCGCCGATCTCCTCGTCGATCTCCCTCTTCTGCTTCTGCCCGACGGTCACGTCGTCCCGGAAGACGGGCGCCATCTGGTCCTTGCAGTGCTGCACGATCCCGGCGATCTCGTCCTCGGTGACGAAGGCGCCCTGGAGGCGGACCGGCTTGTTCGCCCCCATCGGCAGGAACAGTCCGTCACCCTTGCCGATCAGCTTCTCGGCGCCGGGCTGGTCCAGGATGACCCGGCTGTCGGCGAGCGAGGAGGTGGCGAAGGCGAGCCGCGAGGGCACGTTCGCCTTGATCAGGCCGGTGACCACGTCCACCGAGGGCCGCTGGGTGGCGAGCACCAGGTGGATGCCGGCCGCGCGGGCGAGCTGGGTGATGCGGACGATCGAGTCCTCGACGTCGCGCGGGGCCACCATCATCAGGTCGGCGAGCTCGTCGACGATCACCAGCAGGTACGGGTACGGGCTGAGCTCCCGCTCGCTGCCCGGCGGGAGCTTGATCTTGCCGTCCCGGATCGCCCGGTTGAAGTCGTCGATGTGCCGGTAGCCGAAGGCCGCCAGGTCGTCGTAGCGCAGGTCCATCTCGCGCACCACCCACTGGAGGGCCTCGGCGGCCCGTTTGGGGTTGGTGATGATCGGCGTGATCAGGTGCGGGATGCCCTCGTACGCGGTGAGCTCGACGCGCTTGGGGTCGACGAGCACCATCCGCACGTCGTCCGGCGTCGCCCGCACCATGATCGAGGTGATCAGGCAGTTGATGCAGGAGGACTTGCCGGAGCCGGTGGCGCCGGCGACCAGCACGTGCGGCATCTTCGCGAGGTTGGCCATGACGTAGCCGCCCTCGACGTCCTTGCCGAGCGCGACCAGCATCGGGTGGTCGTCCTCGGCGGCGTCGGCCAGGCGCAGCACGTCGCCGAGGTTGACCATCTCCCGGTCGGTGTTCGGGATCTCGATGCCGACCGCCGACTTGCCGGGGATCGGGCTGATGATCCGCACGTCCGGAGAGGCCACGGCGTAGGCGATGTTCTTCGCCAGCGCCGTGATCCGCTCGACCTTCACGGCGGCGCCGAGCGTCACCTCGTAGCGGGTGACCGTCGGGCCCCGGGTGAAGCCGGTGACCTGCGCGTCGACCTTGAACTCGGTGAAGACGTTCGTCAGCGCGGCGACCACCGAGTCGTTGGCGGCGCTGCGGGTCTTGCCGGGCCCGCCCTTCTCCAGCAGGTCCAGCGAAGGCAGTGCGTACGTGATGTCCCCGCGCAGCTGGAGCTGTTCGGCGCGGGGCGGCAGCGGCTGGGCCTCCGGCGGCGCCTTCGTCAGGTCGGGCACCGACAGGGTCCCGGAGGCCGCGGCGGTGCGCTCGTGCGGCGCCTCGGCCCCGGCCGGGACGACGGGCGCGACGGAGGCCGCGGAGGCGGAGGCCGCGGGCCGCTCCTCGCGGGCGGGCGGCACCGGAGCGGTGACCTCGACGCCCTCGCGCTCCACGGAGATCCCCTGGGTGAGGTCGGCGACCAGCGGGGACGGGGGCAGCCCCCCGTAGACCACCCCGTCCAGCGCGGCGGCGGCCGCCGCGGCCACGTCGACCGCGTCCATCTCCCGCCCGCCGGGCCGCGCGGCGGTGCGCCGCGGCCTGCGCCGCCGGGCCAACGCCGCTTCCTCGGCGGCGTCGGCGGGATCGTCCGGACCACTCGGTCCGCCGGGGCCCGCGAGAGCCCCGGTGCGGGCCCGCCACTGCTCGGCGTCGTGGCGGTCCCGGCGCCCGGCGGCCTCCTGCTCGGCGTACCTCTCGTCGTACTCGTTCGGCGCGATGATCCCGAGCCGGATCCCGAGCGCCCGCAGCCGCTGCGGGATCGCGTTGACCGGGGTCGCGGTGACCACGAGCAGCCCGAACACGGTGAGCAGCACCAGCATCGGCACGGCCAGCGGCGCGCCCATGGTGAAGATCAGCGGCTTGGAGGCACCCCAGCCGATCAGCCCGCCCGCGTTCTGCATCGCGGTGGTGCCCTCGTCGCGGCCCGGCGCCCCGCAGGCGATGTGGACCAGCCCGAGGACACCGATGACCAGGGCGGTCAGGCCGACGCCGATGCGGCCGTTGGCGTCGGTCTGCTCGGGGTGGCGGATGAACCGCACCGCCATGACGCCCAGCAGCACCGGCACGAGCAGGTCCAGGCGCCCGAACGCGCCGGTGACCAGCATCGTGACCAGGTCCCCGACGGGCCCGCTCAGGTTCGACCAGGTCCCGGCGGCGACGATCAGCGCCAGGGCCAGCAACAGCAGCGCGACCCCGTCCTTGCGGTGCGCGGGGTCGAGGTTCTTCGCGCCGCGGCCGAGCCCGCGCAGGACCGCGCCGATGGCGTGCGCGAGACCGAGCCAGCAGGCGCGCACGAGCCGCAGCACGCCCCCCGTGGGGGACGCCGCCGGTTTGGCGGCGACCTTCTTGACCGGGGGCCGCTTGGCCGCCGCGGCCTTCTTCGCGGGAGGCTTGCGGGCGGGAGCCGCCTTCTTCGCCGGCGCCGTCGTACGGCCGGTGCGGCCCTTCGCGGTGCCCGCGGTGCTCTGGGAACCCTTGCCGGACGTACTTGAGGCCATGGGCCCGAGATTACCGGTGCGCACCCCGGTGGACACGCGTGCCCACCCCTTCACCCGTTCGTGTCGCCCCGTCCGTAGGCGCTTTGACGTACCGGCACACCTGACACCCGGCCAGGCACCGTCACGGAAGCACCGCTTGCGGACCTCGGGCCCGTCGGCGGCACGGCGCCGCGCGCCCCGCCGTCCGTCAGCCCTGGGCGGGCAGCATCGGCGCCCCGCCGCCGGCGCCCGGTTCCAGGGCGTCCAGGGCCCGGCGCAGCCCGGTCAGCTTGCGCTCCAGGTGCGCGGCGGTGGCCACGACCGCGGCATCGGCCTCGTCCTCGCCGAGCTGCTTGGTCAGGGCCTCGGCCTGCTCCTCGACCGCGGCGAGCCGCGCGGAGAGCTCGGCCAGCAGCCCGGCGGTCTCCTTGCGGCCGTCGCCGTTGTGGGAGCCGCCGCCCTCAAGCTGCAGGCGCAGCAGGGCCGCCTGCTCCCGCAGTTGGCAGTTCTTGGTGTAGAGCTCGACGAAGACCGAGACCTTGGCGCGCAGCACCCACGGGTCGAACGGCTTCGAGATGTAGTCCACCGCGCCCGCCGCGTAACCGCGGAAGGTGTGGTGCGGACCGTGATTGATCGCGGTGAGGAAGATGATCGGGATATCCCGGGTCCGTTCGCGCCGCTTGATGTGCGCGGCCGTTTCGAATCCGTCCATGCCCGGCATCTGGACATCCAGCAGGATGACCGCGAAATCGTCCGTCAGCAGCGCTTTGAGCGCTTCCTCCCCCGACGACGCCCGGACCAGTGTCTGATCGAGCGCGGAGAGGATGGCCTCCAGCGCCAGCAGATTCTCCGGCCTGTCGTCGACCAGGAGGATCTTGGCCTTCTGCACCATGCCCTGTCCTCCTCGCCCCGGCATGGGGCCTCCCCGGCTCCTGGCTCCGGCATGCGCGCCGGGCCCCGCCCCAGAGGACGGCATCCTTGCGCCGTCCGTCCTTGTGCCGGTCATCGTAGCCCCAGTCCCGAGATCGCCACACCCTGTCACCAAGATGTCACTGTGCACGAAGCGGAAACGTGACGGGAGGGCAGAAGGTTCCCCCCGTGCCCTCCGGTCACCGCCCGCCCGCCGATCAGTCTCCGCGCATGTGCTGCTCCATCACCGACAGGAGGTAGTCGGGTTCGACCGGCTTGGTGACGTAGTCGGAAGCCCCGGAGTCGATGGCCTTCTCCCGGTCCCCCTTCATCGCCTTCGCCGTGAGCGCGATGATCGGCAGGCCCGCGAACTGCGGCATGCGCCGGATCGCGGACGTCGTCGCGTACCCGTCCATCTCCGGCATCATGATGTCCATCAGGACCAGGGACACGTCGTCGTGCTGCTCCAGGACCTCGATGCCCTCCCGCCCGTTCTCGGCGTAGAGCACCGCGAGCCCGTGCTGCTCCAGCACGCTCGTCAGGGCGAAGACGTTGCGCACGTCGTCGTCGACGATGAGCACCCGCTCCCCGTGGAAGTCGTACGTCCGCGGCGCCGCCGGAGCCGGCTCCTCGGTCTCCCAGCCCTCCCCGTACGGCTGCCCCGGCACCTCGGTGCGCGGCATCGCGTCGGTCAGCTGCTTGCGGCGCCGCCGGAAGAGCGCCGACGAGCCCTGCCCGGCGGGTTCCGCCGCCGGGAGCGCCTGGCGCACCGGCGCCTGCGCGAGCGGGGCGGGCACCGCCGGAACCGGCTGGGGCGCGGGACGCGCCCCGTCGGCGGCCCTGCGGTACTCCCCGCGGGCCCCGCCCGGCGTGGGCGGCGCGTACCCCTGCGGCGGCAGTTCGCTCGGGTGCAGCGGCAGGTACAGCGTGAACGTGGATCCGCGGCCGGGCTCGCTGGCCGCGTGGATCTCCCCGCCCAGCAGCCGGGCGATCTCCCGGCTGATCGACAGACCGAGGCCCGTACCGCCGTACTTCCGGCTCGTGGTCCCGTCGGCCTGCTTGAACGCCTCGAAGATCACCAGCATCTTGCTCGCCGCGATCCCGATCCCGGTGTCGGTCACCGAGAAGGCGATCAGGTCGGCGTCCGCCTCGCGCAGCGAGCCGGCCTCCAGCAGCTGCTCCCGGATCGCCGCCGGCACATCGCCGCCCGCGGGCCGGATCACCAGCTCCACCGCCCCGTTGTCGGTGAACTTCACCGCGTTCGACAGGAGGTTGCGCAGCACCTGGAGCAGTCGCTGCTCGTCGGTGTGCAGGGTGGCGGGCAGCTCCGGGGAGACCCGTACCGAGAAGTCGAGCCCCTTCTCCGCCGTCAGCGGCCGGAAGGTGGCCTCGACGTAGTCGACGAGCTGCACCAGCGCGATCCGCGTCGGCGAGACGTCCATCTTGCCCGCCTCGACCTTCGACAGGTCGAGGATGTCGTTGATCAGCTGGAGCAGGTCCGAGCCCGCGCCGTGGATGGTCTCGGCGAACTCCACCTGCTTCGGCGAGAGGTTCTCGTCGGCGTTGTCGGCGAGCAGCTTGGCCAGGATCAGCAGCGAGTTGAGCGGGGTCCGCAGCTCGTGCGACATGTTCGCCAGGAACTCGCTCTTGTACCGCATGGAGACCGCGAGCTGCTCGGCGCGCTCCTCCAGGACCTGCCGGGCCTCCTCGATCTCGGTGTTCTTCACCTCGATGTCCCGGTTCTGCTGCGCCAGCAGCTCGGCCTTCTCCTCCAGCTCCGCGTTGGCCGCCTGCAGGGCCTTCTGACGGTTCTCCAGCTCGTCGGAACGCTCGCGCAGCTGCTCGGTCATCTCCTGCGACTGCTTGAGGAGCATCTCCGTCTTGGAGTTGACGGAGATGGTGTTGACGCTCGTACCGATCATCTCGGCGATCTGGCTGAGGAAGTCCTTCTGGATCTGCGTGAACGGCGTGAAGGACGCCAGCTCGATCACGCCGAGCACCTTCCCCTCGAAGAGCACCGGCAGCACGATCACGTGCGCGGGCGGGGCCTCCCCGAGCCCCGAGGAGATCTTCAGGTAACCGGGCGGGGTGTTCTCGACCAGGATCGTCCGCTTCTCCTCGGCGACCGTGCCGATCAGACCCTCGCCGGGCCGGAAGGAGATGGGCATCTGACCGCCCGCGTACGCGTAACTCCCGCGCATCCGCAGCTCGTACGAGCCCTCCCCGGGCCCGTCCGTCCCGATCTCGGTGCTCCCGCCGGTGGGCAGCGCCAGGAAGAACGCGCCGTGCTGCGCGGAGACCACCGGGGTCAGCTCGCTCATGATCAGCGAAGCTACGTCGTCCAGCTCCCGCCGGCCCTGCATCAGCGCGGAGATCCGGGCGAGGTTGCCCTTGAGCCAGTCCTGCTCCTTGTTGGCCAGGGTGGTGTCGCGCAGGTTCACGATCATCGTGTTGATGTTGTCCTGGAGGACCTGGATCTCGCCCGCCGCGTCCACGTCGACCTTCAGGCTCAGGTCGCCGCGGGTCACCGCGGTGGCCACGGCCGCGATGGCGCGCACCTGCCGGGTGAGGTTCCCGGCCATCTCGTTCACGGACTCCGTGAGGTCCCGCCAGGTGCCGTCCACGTCACGGACGCGGGCCTGGCCGCCGAGGATGCCCTCGGTGCCCACCTCGCGCGCCACCCGGGTCACCTGGTCGGCGAAGGAGGACAGCTGGTCGACCATCGTGTTGATGGTCGTCTTGAGCTCCAGGATCTCGCCGCGCGCGTCGATGTCGATCTTCTTGGTCATGTCGCCCTTGGCGATGGCCGTCGTGACCATGGCGATCTGCCGGACCTGGCCGGTCAGGTTGGAGGCCATGAAGTTCACCGAGTCGGTGAGGTCCTTCCACGTCCCGGAGACCCCGGGGACGTGCGCCTGGCCGCCCAGGCGGCCCTCCGTACCCACCTCACGGGCCACGCGCGTGACCTCGTCCGCGAAGGACGACAGGGTCTTGACCATCGTGTTCACCGTGTCGGCGAGCTGCGCGACCTCGCCGCGCGCCTCGACGGTGACCTTCTTCGTCAGGTCGCCGTTCGCCACGGCCGCCGAGACCTGCGCGATCCCCCGCACCTGGGCGGTGAGGTTGCCGGCCATCGTGTTGACGTTGTCGCTGAGGTCCTTCCAGATGCCCGTGACCCCGCGCACCCGCGCCTGACCACCGAGGATGCCCTCGGTGCCCACCTCACGGGCCACCCGGGTCACCTGCTCCGCGAAGGAGGACAGCTGGTCCACCATCGTGTTCACGGTGGTGACCAGTTCGAGGATCTCGCCCTTGGCGTCGACCGTGATCTTCTTCGACAGGTCGCCCATGGCGACCGCCGTGGTCACCTCGGCGATGTTGCGCACCTGCGAGGTCAGGTTGTTCGCCATGAAGTTGACGGACTGGGTCAGGTCCTTCCAGGTCCCGGAGACCCCCTTGACCTCGGCCTGACCGCCCAGGATGCCCTCGGTGCCCACCTCACGGGCCACCCGGGTCACCTGCTCCGCGAAGTTGGAGAGCTGGTCGACCATCGTGTTGAGGGTGTTCTTCAGCTCCAGGATCTCGCCCCGGGCGTCCACGTCGATCTTCTGCGACAGGTCACCGCGCGCCACCGCCGTAGCGACCTGCGCGATGTTGCGCACCTGCGAGGTCAGGTTCCCGGCCATGCCGTTCACCGAGTCCGTCAGATCGCGCCAGACCCCGGCCACTCCCGGAACCTGCGCCTGCCCGCCGAGCCGGCCCTCCGTCCCCACGTCCCGGGCCACCCGGGTCACCTGCTCCGCGAAGGCGGAGAGCTGGTCGACCATCGTGTTGATGGTGTTCTTCAGCTCCAGGATCTCGCCCCGGGCGTCCACGTCGATCTTCTGCGACAGGTCACCGCGCGCCACCGCCGTCGTGACCTGCGCGATCTGACGCACCTGGGACGTCAGGTTCCCGGCCATGAAGTTGACCGAGTCGGTCAGCTCCTTCCAGGTGCCGGACACCCCCTCGACCCGCGCCTGCCCGCCGAGCCGGCCCTCCGTACCCACGTCCCGGGCCATCCGCGTGACCTGGTCGGCGAAGGAGGACAGCTGGTCCACCATCGTGTTCACGGTGTTCTTCAGCTGGAGCATCTCGCCGGAGACGTCGACGGTGACCTTCTGCGACAGGTCGCCGTTGGCCACCGCCGTCGTCACCTGCGCGATGTTGCGGACCTGCCCGGTCAGGTTGCGGAAGGCGGTGTTCACCGAGTCGGTGAGGTCCTTCCACGTACCTGCGGCCCCCGGCACCTGCGCCTGGCCGCCGAGCTCGCCCTCGACGCCCACCTCACGGGCCACCCTGGTCACTTCGGCACCGAAGGACTGGAGCTGGTCCACCATCGTGTTGACGGTGTTCTTCAGCTCCAGCATCTCGCCGGCCACATCGACGGTGACCTTCTGCGACAGGTCGCCGTTGGCCACCGCCGTCGTCACCTGCGCGATGTCGCGCACCTGAGTGGTGAGGTTGCGGAAGACCGTGTTCACCGAATCGGTGAGGTCCTTCCACGTACCTGCGGCCCCCGGCACCTGCGCCTGGCCGCCGAGCAGACCCTTGGCCCCGACCTCGCTGGCCACACGCGTGACCTCGTCCGCGAAGGTCCGTAGGGTTTCGGTCATCTGATTGATCGTTTCGGCCAGCTGCGCCACTTCTCCGCGCGCGCTGACCCGCACCTTCTGCGACAGGTCGCCGTTCGCGACGGCCGTCGTCACCTGCGCGATGCCCCGCACCTGGGCCGTCAGGTTGCCCGCCATCGTGTTGACGGAGTCGGTCAGGTCCTTCCACACGCCCGCGACCCCGGGCACCTTGGCCTGACCGCCCAGTTCGCCCTCCGTACCCACCTCGCGGGCGACGCGCGTCACCTCGGAGGAGAAGGAGGACAACTGGTCCACCATGGTGTTCACGGTGTTCTTCAGCTGGAGCATCTCGCCGGCCACGTGCACCGTGACCTTGCGCGACAGATCGCCCTTCGCCACCGCCGTCGTGACGAGGGCGATGTCACGCACCTGGGCGGTGAGCCGGTACGCCATCGTGTTGACGGAATCGGTCAGGTCCTTCCAAGAACCGGACATTCCGCGCACCTGGGCCTGACCGCCGAGTTTGCCCTCGGTGCCCACCTCCAATGCCACCCGCGTCACCTCGTCGGTGAACGCCGACAGCTGGTCGACCAGGTTGTTGACCGTCCGGCCGACCTTCAGGAACTCCCCGCGCAACGGATGCCCGACCCCCTCCGGGGTCTGCGTCCGCAGGTCCATCCGCTGGTCCAGGTCACCCTCGGCCACCGCCGACAGGACCCTCCCCACCTCGGACACCGGCCGGGCGAGATCGTCCACGAGCTGGTTGGAGGCATCGATCGCGGCCGCCCAGGAGCCCTCACAGGCACCCGTCTCCAGCCGCTCGCTCAGCTTCCCCTCGCGCCCCACCATCCGCCGGACCCGGGACAGTTCCCCGGTCAGGTGGAGGTTGCGGTCGGCGACCTCGTTGTAGACGGCGGCGATCTCCGCCATCTCGCCCTCGCCGGACACCGTCAGCCGCTTGCGGAAGTTCCCGTCCCGCATCGACACCAGGGCCGTGAGCAGCCGGTTCAGCGCGGCGGTATCGACTTCCGTCGTGCCGCCCCGCCGGGACCGTCCGCCCTTCGGGCGCGTTCCCGTACGCCGCACCGCCGCGCCAGACTCCACCGTGTCCCTCCCGAAAGGGTCGACCGTTGTTCCACCGGACATCCGACTACCCACGACCGGCACTCCAAGACTGCCCAGTGTTTCACCCCGGCCCAACCAGGCCATAACACTCCGGCACCATCGCACACCGGCAGCACCCCGCGGGTGGAATCCCCGACGACGGCCTCCTCACGACCACGAAGGTAAGTAACCTGGCTTCCGATGTCCCACCGCGTCGAAGGAGACTTGTGATCACGGCACGGGCGGCTGCCAGTTTCGACCCACAGGGGCGCTCGGTCGCCGCCGCCCGCGCGTTCGTCCGCGACACGCTCCAGGGCTGGGGCTTCGCGGACATCGTCGACGACGCCGTGGTGCTGACGAGCGAACTCGTCACCAACGCCGTGGTCCACGCCGGCACCCGGGCCGAGGTCCTCTGCCTGCGCTCCGGGGACGGCGTACGCGTCGAGATCGCCGACCGCTATCCGGAGCGCGAGCTCCCGCTCCAGCCCCCCGGTCAGCGCCCGTACGCCGATCCCGACCGCGAGAGCGGCCGCGGCCTGATGCTCTGCGCCGCCCTCGCCACCCGCTGGGGCGTCGAGTACACCACCAACCACAAACACGTGTGGTTCCGCCTCGACCTCCCGGACCGGCCGGTCGGTACCCGCTCCGCGGGACCCGTCGTCCCCGACCAGATGCTGCCCCTGGCCGACAGCCGGGTCCGCGTGGCCGTCGTCCAGATCGACTCCGCCGACGCCGTGTCCGCCTGGAACGAGGACGCCGAGCACATCTTCGGCCACCCCGCCGAGAAGGCCCTGGGCCGCCCGCTCGCCGAGCTCGCCGCCTGGCCCCAGACCCCCGGCACCGGCACCGGCGTCGCCGAGGCCCTGCGCCTGTCCCGCTGGGAGGGCAGCTACGGCATCCGCGGCGCCGACGGCCGCGTCATCCCCGTCTACGCCTCCCACCTGCGCGTCCGCGACGCCCACGGCGAACCCTCCATCGTCTGCCTCCTCGTCCACGACGACGAGCGCGCCCTGCTCCAGACCCCCGCCCGGGTACCCGTATCCGACGGCGGCCAGCTCACCGAGCCGCGCGCCGCGGACCCCTTCGAGCTGTTCATCGGCTCCCCCGCCCCCGACGATCTGGAGGGCCTGCTCCAGCGCACCGTGGAACGGGCCCGCGACATGCTCGACGCCGACGCCGCCTTCCTCCTCCTCGCCACCGACGACGAGACGGAACTGGAGGTCCGCGCCACCACCGGGCTGCCCTCCACCCGGCAGCGCTTCGCCCGCGTCCCCGTCGAGGCCGGCGCCAGCCGCTACGGATCGGCCCGGATGCCCGCCGTCCACGACGACCTCGCCGCCGTGCCCGGAGCCGTCCCGCTCCTGGAGTCCACCGGCATGCGCTCGGTGGTCACCGTCCCCCTCAAGGTCGAGGGGCGGCTCACCGGCTCCCTCGGCGTGGCCGCCGAGGGCCCCGGCCGCTACACGAACGAAGAGGCCCTGCGCCTCCAGTTCGCCGCCGACCGCCTCGCCCTCGCCGTCGAGTCCGCCCGGCTCGGCGAGCTGGAGCGGCTGCGCCGAGGCTCCCTCTCCTTCCTCGTCGAGGCCTCCGACCTGCTCGCCGGAACCCTCGACCGGGACCAGACGCTGGCCCTGATGGCCCAGATGACCGTCCCCACCCTGGCCACCTGGTGCGCCGTCTACACCATCGCCGACCAGACCTCCGACCCCTCCCTCGCCTACGTCCTGCACGAGGACGAGGAACGCATCGACGGCCTCAAGGCCCTGCTCTCCCGGGTCAGCCCGCCCGACCCGGTCCGCGAGGCCGGCGCCCGGCCCTGGGCGGAGGCCGCCCTCGCGGTCGGCGGGGAGACGGTGGTACTGCCCCTCCTCGCCCGCAACCGCGTCATCGGCCTGCTCACCCTCGGCAAGCCCAGCGAGGAGCACTTCCGCCAGGAGATCCTCGAACTCGCCGACGACCTCTCGCGCCGCGCCGCCCTGGCCCTCGACAACGCCCGCCTCTACTCCGAGCGCACCGCCATCAGCCGCTCCCTCCAGCGCAGCCTCCTGCCGCCCGGCTCCCCCGCGATCCCCGGCATGGAGGTCGAGGTCATCTACCGCGCCGCCGGCGAGGGCAACGAGGTGGGCGGCGACTTCTACGACGTCTTCCCGATCCGCGACGGCGTGTACGGCTTCGCCATCGGCGACGTCTGCGGGACGGGCCCCGAGGCCGCCGCCGTCACCGGCCTGGCCCGCCACGCCCTGCGCCTGCTCGCCCGCGAGGGTTTGGGCGGCCCGGCGGTCCTGGAGCGCCTCAACGCGGCCATCCTGGACGAGGGCGCCCGCAGCCGCTTCCTCACCCTCCTCTACGGGGAACTTCACCCGCAGCCCGACGGCGGCGCCCTGATGAAGGTCGTCTGCGCGGGCCACCCGCTCCCGCTGCGCCTGCGCCCGGACGGAGAGGTCACCCCGGCCGCCGAACCACAGCCGCTCCTCGGTGTCATCGAGGACCTCGACCTCTACGAGCAGACCCTGACCCTCGACCCGGGCGACGTACTGCTCTGCGTCACAGACGGGGTGACGGAGCGCCGCGAGGGCACGCGCATGCTCGGCGACGACGGCCTGGCCGACGTCCTCACCACCTGCACCGGCCTCACCGCCGGCGCGGTGGCCTCCCGCATCCTGCGGGCGGTGGAGCGCTTCGCGGCGGAACCGGCCTCGGACGACATGGCCATCCTGGCGTTCCGCGTTCCGGGCCAGCGCACGGGCGACTGACCGTCCCGGTCTCAGACGTAGTCGGCGGTGGTCCGGACGGCCCCGAACCTGGGGAAGATCCGGTCCACCGCGAACGCGTGCTCGTCCGCCGCGAACCCCGACATGGCGTCCTCGACGAACTCGACGTCGTAGCCGTGATCGCAGGCGGCTCGGGCCGTCGACTCCACCCCCATGGTGGTGACCAGACCGGCGACGACGACCGTGTCCACGCCCCGCTCCCGTAGCCGCTCGTCCAGGCCGGTCCCGTGGAAGGCGCCCACGGTGCGCTTGACGATCTCGATGTCCCCCGGCTGCCGGAGCCCGTCCACGAGCCCGCTCCCCGGCGGCTGCTCCGCGACGTTCGGCCGCTCCACCCGCACCACGGCCACCGGCAGCCCCTCGGCCCGGAACACCTCGCCCAGTCGTCGGCAGCGCTCCTCGACCTCCGTCCCGGTGTGGGGTGCCAACGGCAGCGCGACGATGCGGGGCATCAGGTCGATGAGGATCAGGGCGGTCGTCATGCGGCCATTGTTCTTCGGGCGCCGGCCCTGTCGTGGGCACAACGCAAAAAAGGCCCCCGCCTGATGGCGGGGGCCTTTTTTATCAGAGCCCTTTAACGGAATCGAACCGTTGACCTTCTCCTTACCATGGAGACGCTCTACCGACTGAGCTAAAAGGGCGGGTTGTTCGGCGGCGTCCTACTCTCCCACAGGGTCCCCCCTGCAGTACCATCGGCGCTGAAAGGCTTAGCTTCCGGGTTCGGAATGTAAACCGGGCGTTTCCCTAACGCTATG